>NZ_PSRR01000044.1 GCF_004296405.1 Bradyrhizobium sp. Leo170 | reverse complement strand
TGCAACCAGCACCCGGCTTTCCCTGCGCCCTCTGATCAATGAGAGGGTGGAACGAGATGCAAACCTCGGGCGCAAAACGCCGCGAGAATGCGGACACACATCTTCTCCGCTGTTTTGGAATCGTAGGATGGGTAGAGCGCAGCGAAACCCATCATTCGCGCGGCTTGCTCCATCGCGATGGGTTTCGCTGCGCTCTACCCATCCTATGGATTTGCTGTTTGATATTTGAACCAGACCTCACCCGTGTCA
Source organism: Bradyrhizobium sp. Leo170 (assembly GCF_004296405.1). GTDB lineage: Bacteria > Pseudomonadota > Alphaproteobacteria > Rhizobiales > Xanthobacteraceae > Bradyrhizobium. The sequence continues at coordinate 37,390 of NZ_PSRR01000044.1, read as the reverse complement.
TTGCGAGCGCAGCGAAGCAATCCACGTCTCCACTTGCGGCGCTATGGATTGCTTCGCTGCGCTCGCAATGACGGGGGAGAGAGCGGTGGCATGGCGAGATACCCAGTTATGAAACCGTCATGTCGGCGTGCCGTCGCTCCGCAGCGACGCGTCGTCAAGTCCACGTTACCGGGTTACATTGCCGGCCATGCTGCCATATGCTCAATTGAAACCTCTGGCGTGCATTCGCCGGAAATCTCGCCGGCGTCTGCCGGGCCCAAGCCGGAGCTTTCATGATTTCTAAGCCGTCCGCCGCGCGAAACCGGCTGGTATTGATCGTCTACACCACCGCGATCTTCGTCAGTGCGCTCCTGTTGTTCTCGGTGCAGCCGCTGTTCACCAAGATGGTGCTGCCGCGGCTCGGCGGCTCGCCGGCGGTGTGGTCGGTGGCGATGGTGTTCTTCCAGTCGCTGCTGCTCGCGGGCTACGCCTACGCGCATTACCTGATGAAGATGAACAACCGCGCCGCTCCGGTCGCGGTGCATCTGCTGCTTTTGGTCGCGGCCGTGCTGACGCTGCCGCTTGCGATCCGGAGCGGCTGGGGTGATCCGCCGACATCAGGTTACGCGTTCTGGTTGCTCGGCCTGTTCGCGGTCTCGATCGGCCTGCCGTTCTTCGCGCTCGCTGCCAACAACCCGCTGCTGCAGGCCTGGTTCGTGCGCACCGGCCATCCCAACGGTCCCGATCCGTACTTCCTCTACGCATCCTCGAACATCGGCAGCTTCCTCGCGCTGTTGTCCTATCCGGTGCTGCTGGAGCCGATGTTCACGCTGCGCACGCAGAACCTGATCTGGACCGGTGGCTATGGCCTGTTGATCCTGCTGATCGCGAGCTGCGGCGTGTTGCTGTTGCGTTCGCCTGCGAGCGCGGCAGCGCTGAATTTGCCGGCCGATGATGCCGATGCGCCCGCGCCCTCCTGGCTGCTGCGCTTGCGCTGGATCTTCCTGGCCGCTGTGCCCTCGGGCCTTCTGATCGCGGTGACCGCGCATATCTCGACCGACGTCGCCGCAGCGCCGCTGCTCTGGGTCTTGCCGCTGTCGCTTTACCTCTTGACCTGGGTGCTGGTGTTCCAGTCGCGCCCGCTGTTTCCACACAAATGGATGCTGATGCTGCAGCCGCTCGCGATCGCGGGCGTCGTCATCCTGCTTGCGGTCGGTGGCGAACAGAATCTGCTGCTGACGCTCGGCGGTCATCAGCTCTGCTTCTTCATCATCGCGATGGCTTGTCACGGCGAATTGGCGCGGACCCGGCCGGCGGCAAAATACCTTACCGGCTTCTACGTGGCGCTGTCGTTCGGCGGCATGGTCGGTGGCCTGTTCGCAGGCCTGATCGCGCCCTTCACCTTCTCCTGGGTGGCCGAATACCCGATCCTGCTGTCGCTCGCCGCGCTGTGCCGGCCGGCCCGCGGGGACGAGCGGTTGCCGCGCTGGAGCGCCTGGTACTGGCCGTTCCTTGCCGTGCTCGCCGTGGCGCTGATCGCGCCGTCCTATTCAACCGGGACGCTGTTCAACTGGTTCGACGACCGGCGCGCCTGGGTGATCGGCACGGTCGGCGTGCTCTCGGCGCTGCTGGCGCTCGCGCTCAACGCCAACCGTTGGAAGATCTTCGCCACCGTCGTGGTCGCGCTGCTGCTGTTGCGCGCTTACCCCTCCGATGAAGGGCGGGTCGAAACCGTGCGCAGCTTCTTCGGCGTGCACAAGATCGTGGTGACGCCGAACGGCCAGTATCACGTGCTGATGCATGGCACCACCATTCACGGCGCCGAGCGATTCAAGAATGACGACGGCACGCCGGCAACCGGGCGGCCCGAACCCATCACCTATTATCACAAGGACGGCGGTATCGGGCAGGCGATCACGGCGATGCGCGAGCGCAAGGGCGCTCCGCTCAGGGTCGCCGTGATCGGGCTCGGCTCGGGCACGCTCACTTGCGCCGCGGAGCCGGGCGAGCAATGGAAGTTCTTCGAGATCGACCAGACCATGGTCGATACCGCGCGCGATCCGAAGTATTTCACCTACATCCAGAATTGCGCCCCCGATCTGAAGCCGGTGATCGGCGATGCCAGGCTCACCTTCGCCCGCGAGCCGGATGGCATCTACGACCTCATCATCGTCGATGCCTATTCATCCGACGCGATCCCGATCCATCTGGCGACGGAGGAGGCGATGGCGATTTACAAGGCGAAGTTGGCGCCACAGGGCGCGGTGGTGATGCATGTCTCCAACCGCCACCTCGAGCTTTCCAGCGTCGTGGTCGGCATTGCCGAAGCCAACGACCTCAAGAGCTGGGTCTACAGCGAGGATTCCGGCCGCGACAGCGAATACATTTTCTCGACCTCGGTGGTAATCTCCGCACGCGAGGAGGACGATGTCGGCAAGCTCGCCTCGTCCGACGAGTGGAGCGAGACCGAGGCCGATGAAAAGCAGCAGGTCTGGACCGACGATTATTCCAACATCCTGGGCGCGGTTTACCGGCGATTGCGCGACGGCGAGTAGTGAGCTCGATATTTTTGCAACACCCGCCGCCCGCGTTCGCGGTTTGGCGCCATAACCCGCCGCAACGGTTGCGGCACGGGGGCGGACTCTATACTGATGGAACTTGTTTCCCAATTGTTCCATTAGTCATGCGCGACCATCGGATTATCCGGAGCCGGCATTTTCATCGATTGCAGCGGCGGCATTTCATCCTGTTTGATGTTTTGCCATTCATCGGGACATTGATCGCGGTTGCGGCCTTGTTCTACCGCCCCATCGGGGCGCTCGAAATCAGCCTGTTTTTTGGGATGTGGCTGGTCACGGGCCTCGGCCTCACCGTCGGCTATCACCGGTTGTTCACGCACCGCGCCTTCGCGACCGGCACGGCGGTGAGCGCGATGCTGATCATCATGGGCTCGATGGCCGGGCGGGGGCCGATGGTATCCTGGGCCGCCATGCATCGTCGCCACCATGAGGTCAGCGATCACGAGGGCGACCTGCATTCGCCCAATCTGCATGGCGAGAGCTTCCTCAGCCGCCTGCGCGGCTTCCTGCATGCGCATTTGACCTGGATGATCGAGCATGATTATCCGAACGTCGCCCACTACGTTCCGGACCTGATGGCGCAGCCGACGCTGGTCCGGGTCAATAGCTATTATTACGTCTGGGTGCTGCTGGGGCTGTTGATCCCGACCGCCATTGGTGGGCTGGTCGCTGGCAGCCTGTGGGGCGCGGTGGCCGGGTTCCTCTGGGGCGGCGTGGTGCGCATGTTCGCGGTCGAACAGGCGATGTCGGCGATCAACTCCGTCATGCACACATTCGGCGCACGTCCCTACCGCACCAGGGGTGACAACAGCCGCAATCTCGGCGTAATGGCATGGTTGGCGTGGGGCGAGGGGTGGCACAACAATCACCATGCCTTCCCTTATTCGGCGGCGTTCGGGTTGCGATGGTTCGAATTCGATCCGGGCTATCTCTTCATCCGATTGCTCGCCGCGCTGGGACTGGCCTGGAATGTCAAGGTGCCGAGTGCGGAGAAGATCGCGCTGCGCCGGCTGCACGAGCCGGCGCCCGAACTGGCCGAGCTTGAGCACGGATAGTCGTCGGCTTCCGGCGGATAAGGTGAGTAACCCGGGTCATGCCTGAGATCGCCGGCTGATGCTGTTCAACGACTACCCCTTCCTGCTGGGCTTCCTGCCGGCGGCAATCCTGATCTATCGATTGGTCGATCCGCATCCGCAGTGGCGGATCTGGACGCTGGTCGCGATGTCGCTGGTCTTCTACGCCTACGGCAATCCGCCCTTCGTCCTGCTCCTGATCCTGTCGATCCTGATCAACTGGTTCGCGGCGATGACGTATGCCAGGACCAAGATGTCGTGGATCGTCACCGCCGCAATCGTCGCCAATCTCGCCGTCCTCGGCTGGTTCAAATACGCCAACTTCCTCGCCTACAATATCGGCCTTGCGCTGGGCCGGCCGATGCCGGTGCTCGACATCGTGCTGCCGCTCGGCATCTCCTTCTTCACCTTCCACCACATCATGTATCTGGTCGATCTGCGCAAGGGAAAGGCGCCGACCTATTCGCTGAACCGCTACGCGCTCTACATTTCCTTCTTCCCGCAGGCGCTCGCCGGACCGCTGGTGCGCTGGTCGCAGGTGATGGAGCAGTTCGGCAAGAAGGTCTATGCGCCCGGCTGGCAGCGCGAGTTCTGCATCGGCATCGCCTTCATCCTGATCGGGCTCGTCGAAAAGATCCTGCTCGGCGACCGCATCGCGCGGCTGATCGATCCGATCTATGCGCGGGCGCTTGAAGGGCCGGTGAGCAATGGCGACGCCTGGCTGGCGCTCGCCTTCGCCATCCAGATCCTCTACGACTTCGCCGGCTATTCCGACATCGCGGTCGGGCTCGGCCTGCTGTTCGGCGTCAAGCTGCCGTACAATTTCGATGCGCCGTTCCGTTCCACCAGCATCCAGGATTTCTGGCAGCGCTGGCACATCACCTTGATGACGTTCCTGCGCGAATACCTGTTCTTTCCGCTCGCCAACAAGCGCATGGTGCCGCGGCGCTTCTACCAGCTGCAATATTTCGCTGTGATGGTGCTGACCATGGCGCTGTGCGGCCTCTGGCATGGCGCGAGCTGGACCTTCGTGCTGTGGGGCACGCAGCATGGCCTGGCGCTGGTCGTCTGCTCGCTGTGGCGCCGCTACGGGCCGCGGCTGCCTGCGCTCGTCGGATGGGCGCTGACGGTGATTTTCGTGCTGCTGACCGGCGTGTTCTTCCGCGCCGGCACGCTGGATGCAGCGTTGAACATCTTCCACGGCCTCGCCGTGCCGCCCAATCTGTCGGAGGGCAAGCATCTGTGGCCGCTCGTGGTCGTTCCGCTGATGGCGTTCCTGCTGCCGGCAACCCAGGACATCGTCGAACGCGTGATGCAGCGGCCGCGCCCCTGGCTTGGCGCGGTGGCCGGCCTCGGCCTGCTCGCCATCCTGATCGTGCTCGGAGAAGGGAACGTTCGTGGCTTCGCTTACTACCAGTTCTGACACGTCGCCCGAATGGGGCCGCTGCCTGGCCAACTGCGTCGGCACGCTCGTTGGCGGCTTGGTGCTGCTCTACGCGCTGATGATCCTGGTCGACCCCTATGACAGCGGAAGGTTCGGCGTGCTCGGCATCGATGGCGTCAACGATCGCAACACGCTCACCTCGGCGGCCAGCCGCGCGCGCGATCCCAATTTCGATTCCGCCATCATCGGCAATTCGACCGCGCAGATGCTTGAACCGACGGAGCTGTCAAAGGCGACCGGCCTGCGCTTCGTGCAGCTCTACATGACCGGCGCCAATCCGCACGAGCAGCTCATGCTGGTCGATTTTTTCCTGAAGCATCACAAGCGGGTGGGCGCATTTGTGTTCGTCGTCGATCCCTGGTGGTGCCATCACGTCCCCATCCAATCGCCGCCGGGCACCTTCCCCGATTGGCTCTACAGCGAAAGCCCGCTCGTCTACGCGACGCACCTGCTGTCCTGGACCACGATCGAGCACACGTTCCAACGTTTCTCGATCGGCCTCGGCTGGCACCATCGCAGGGATCCCACCGGCTTCTTCAGCTACGAGGACATCTGGCTGCCCGGCACCTTCCGCGAAATCAGCCCGCCACGCGATCCGCTGCCTGCGGCCACCATCGCGGAGCGCGAGACGCTTCCCGACGTCGCGCGGCTCGATGCGCTGGTCAAGAGGCTTCCAGCCGAGACCAGTGTCGTCATCGTCGTGCCGCCGACCCTGCAAAGCAAGATGCCGCAGCCCGGCACGCCCGCCGCCGCGGACCGTGAGGCGTGTAACGCGGCTCTGAAGCGTGTCGTGGCCGGCCGGCCGAACAGCAATTTCATCAACTATCGCATCGACAACGCGCTGACCCGCGACCGTGCGAATTTTGCGGATTTCATCCACTACCGCCCGAGCATCGCGACCAAGATCATGGAAGGCATCGCCGCCAGCATCCGCGATGGCGAGGCGGCGAAGATCGACTTCTGATGATCGTTCTCCCTGTCATGCCCCGCGAAGGCGGGGGCATCCAGTAACCGGCGGCCTCTCGACTCAAGCACTACTGCCTCTGGAATACTGGATCGTCCGGTCAAGCCGGACGATGACCGCAAGAGCGAGTCAATCCGCGTCCGCGGCGAGATCCTCGAACCGGCCTTCGGACCACAGCCGGCGCGCCAGGCTGCGCTGGATCTTCCCGCTGGTGGTCTTCGGCAGCGTGCCCGGCCGGATCAGCACGATATGGCGTGCGAACAATTCGTGCTGGTCGGTGACGTGCTCGCGGATCAGGCCCTTCATTTCGGCGCCGTCGATCCTGTTGCGCTCGGTGCGCTCGACCTCCTGCACGACAACCAGCGTTTCATCGCTGTGCTCGTCGCCGACGGAGAACGCCGCGCCGCAATTGGCCCGCAGCGCGGTGTGCGCCGCCTGCACCGTGCGCTCGATATCCTGCGGATAGTGATTGATGCCCCTGACGATGATCAGGTCCTTGATCCGTCCGGTGATGAAGAGCTCACCCGTCCGATCAAGGAAGCCGAGGTCGCCGGTGCGCAGCCAGCTCGCGCTGTCGTCATCGCCCGCGATGCGCGCGTGCAGGCCGGCCCGGGTCGCTTCCGGATTCTTCCAATAGGCGCTCGCGACATTGGCACCGTTCACCCAGACCTCGCCGACCTGGTCGATGGGCAGCCCCGCGCAGGTGTCGGGATCGACGATCGCGATCCGCTCGCCTTCGAGCGCGCGGCCGCAGCCGACCAGCGTCTGACTGTCCGCCGTATCAGCCGGCGCTTCGGCCCGATGCGCCTGCAGCGCGGCGCGGCTGACATCCCGCGTCACATGGCCGGCGCCGCGGCTGCCGCCGGAGATCAGCAGTGTCGCTTCCGCCATGCCATAGGCCGGAAAGGTGGCGCGAGGATCGAAGCCGTGAGCGGCGAAGGTCTCGATGAATTGCTTGATCGTCTCGGCATGCACCGGCTCGGCGCCGTTGAGCGCAATCTTCCAGGACGAGAGATCGACGCCCTGCATCTGGTCGGCGCGATAGCGGCTGACGCAGAGGTCGTAGCCGAAATTCGGGCAGCAGGCGACCTCGGCGCGATAATCGCTGATCGCGCGCAGCCAGTTGAGCGGGCGCTGGGTGAAGGCGTTCGGCGCCATCAGCACGCAGAGCGCACCGACATAGAGCGCCTCCAGCGTGTTCAGGATTAGCCCCATGTCGTGGTAGAGCGGCACCCAATTGACATAGGTCGACCGCTCGGTGTTGCCGAGCGAGATGCGGATCATCTCCAGATTGGCGAGCAGGTTGCCGTGGCTGACGGCGACGCCCTTGGGCTCGGACGTCGAGCCCGAGGTGTATTGCAGGAAGGCGATATCCTCTCGCGCTGGAAGCGGCAGATCGGCTGCGGGCTGCGCTGGCGTCGTATCGAGATCGACGGCCAGCCACTGCAGGCCTTCGCGCGAAAATCGCTCCTGCAGATCGCCGCGGATGGCGAAGGCCGAACTGGTGAGCGCGATCGCAGGTTCGCAATTGGCCATGATCGCGGCGCTGGAGTCGCGCGCACTCTGCCGCCGCGGCATCATCATCGGCACCGCGATCACGCGCGCGATCAGGCAGCCGAAGAAGGCGACGACGAATTCGAGCCCCGGCGGAAACACCAGCATCGCGCGATCGCCGGGCCGGGTGACTTCGCCAAGCCGCGCCGCCAGCGCGCGGGCGGCGTCATGCAACTCGCGAAAGGTGAGGACGGCTTCCTCCGCCCCGCGGTCGGAGAGGAAAATGTAGGCGCGCGCATCGGGCTGCGTTTCCGCCCGCTTTGCCAGCAGCGCCACCAGCGAGGAAAACGTCTCCATCTTGGCCAATGATATCCGGCGGTAGTGAGGATCAGGCAGCGGAGCGGGCCACGAGCTTTTCAGCGAGGTAACGCGACAGCGCGTCGACGGTCGGATAGTCGTAGAAGTCGTCGGTCGAAAGCTCGAGGTCGAGCTTCTCCTCGAGTTCCATCATGACATAGACGACCATCGCCGAATCGAGCCCGAGTCGGTTGAATTTGGTATCGGTCTTGACCCGGTCCTTCGCGATCCGCAGCACTTTAGCGAGCGAAGCAACGCAAAAACCGGATATTTCTTCTTGTGTCATGGGAAATCCAGCGAAACAACTAGACACAATACGGACACGGCGGGCGTTGTCAATTTGGGCTCACGCAGGCGTGTTGATGGCGATCGTGCACGAATCCGGACGTGCAGGATGGCGTCGGCGTAAAGCGGACTTTCAGGGGAATGCGAGGAGTTTGCGCGAAGATCGTGCGCAGGCAAAAATTAGGCGCAAAAAGAAATTAGGCGCAGAAAGATAAAGAGCGGGATGATGCAGCCATCCCGCTCTGACGTCTCGACCAACTCGGCGCTGGTCAATCCTGGGACGTGAAGAACCCGCGCGGGCGTGGCGGGTAGTAATAGCCTTGCGGCGCCGGCGCGTAGCGGTCGGAATATTGCTGCGGCTGGCGATAGTAGGTCTGCGTATCGTAGACGCGGCGGCTGCGCGGCGCCGGATACATCTGCGCGTTGGAGCTGCCGTCGGCCGGATAGATGTATCCGTCGTCGGCTCGGGCCTGCGGCAATTGCTGCTGCTGTTGCGGCGTGATCATCACAGGATCGCCGGCGGCAGCGTCATATTGCTGGTCGTACTGCTGCGGCGCGCGGCGGGCGACAGCGGCATTGCCGCGCTTCGGATTGCGCGCGAGCGCCACCTGCGAGGAGCCGGTCAGCGTTACCGTGGCGTTGAGCACGCCTTGCTCCTGCACCAGCGCGTAGAGCGTGGCCGCATGTTCGCGCGACAATCGCACGCAGCCATGGGAGGCGGGGCTGCCGAGGCGGTTGACGGAGTCGGTGCCGTGGATCGCGTGCCCGATCTTGGTGAAGAAGATCGAGTGCGGCATCGGCGCGTCGTCGAATTCCTTGGAGTAATGGTCTTCCTCCATGCGGAAAGTGCGGAAGCTGCCGTTCGGCGTCTCGTAGGAGGGGATGCCGGTCGAGACCGGCCAGTGATACCGCTCGACGCCGTCGACCGCGACGGTCATCTGCTGGTTATCCTTGTCGACGGTGATGGCGACTTTGGCCTGTGCGGCGCCGGCAAAAGCCAGCGTCAGGGCGGTGAAAGCAACGAGGAACGTACGCATCTTACCTTGGCCCTCCAGGCCTACCATTGCAGCGCCGCGGTTCTCCGTCCCCGGCATCCAATATGCCCGGAATCCGGCTCGGGTTCCAGTAGCCCGGCTATGCATCGTTAATATAACGAGCGGCGCAAGCAAGGCGCCATCGGAGAAATCCGGCGCCGGCCTGCTGACTTTTTCGCGAGTTGTGAGCGGACGACTCGAATTCGTCACAGACGCGCAACCATTTGGCCGCAAGGGCGTTTCACACTCCCGCCTGACGGTACAATTTGCCGTGCATTTTTGGGAATTGTGATGAAGAAGACCAAGGTCAAGACGCTGGCGCTGCCTGATGTCACGCCGGTGCGGCTCATGCTTGCGGCCGCCGCCATCATCCTTGCATTGCTTGCGATGCCTCATCTGGGACATGCCCAGGGCATCGTTCGCGGCGCGCACGAGGGAGCCTACGAGGGCAATCGGATCGCCGGTCCGGTCGGCGGCGTGGTTGGGGGTGCCGTTGGCGCCGGCGTCGGCGGTGCCGTGGGTGCGGTCAACGGCGTGCTCGGCATTCCCAATCGCGGCTGGCACCGTGGCCATCGCTGCCGCGGCTACTACGCCCGCTCGGGCCATTTCCGCTGCTACCGCTGATCACGGTAGCCCGGATGGAGCGAAGCGCAATCCGGAGACGGTGCCGCGAGCTGTGACAGCGTTCCCGGATTGCGCTGCGCTTCATCCGGGCTACGACGCCGATCAATGCTTGAGCCGGTAGCCCGTCCGGAAGATCCACCAGACAATCGCCAGGCAGGTGGCGAGGAAGCCCAGGGTCATGCCGAGACTCAGGCCGACGCCGACATCTGCGATCCCATAGAAGCTCCAGCGGAAGCCCGAGATCAGGTAGACCACGGGGTTGAGCAGGGTGATGGTGCGCCAGCCCGAGGGCAGCATGTTCACGGAATAGAAGCTGCCGCCCAGGAACGTCAGCGGCGTCACCACCAGCATCGGGATCATCTGCAGCTTCTCGAATCCATCGGCCCAGATGCCGATGATGAAGCCGAACAGGCTGAAGGTGACGGCGGTCAGCACCAGGAAGGTCAGCATCCAGATCGGGTGATTGATGTGCAGCGGCACGAACAATCCGGCTGTCGCCATGATGATGAGCCCGAGGATGATCGACTTCGTCGCGGCCGCCCCGACATAGCCGATGATGATCTCGAAATAGGAGATCGGCGCCGAGAGGATTTCATAGATCGTGCCGACGAATTTCGGGAAATAGATGCCGAAGGATGCGTTGGCGATGCTCTGCGTCAGCACCGACAGCATCACGAGCCCGGGCACGATGAAGGTGCCGTAGCTGACGCCCTCGACCTCCGTGATGCGCGAGCCGATCGCGGCGCCGAACACCACGAAATAGAGCGAAGTCGACACCACTGGCGAGACGATGCTCTGCAACAGCGTGCGCCAGGTGCGCGCCATTTCGAACAAATAGATTGCGCGGATCGCCCGATAATTCATGGTGTCCTCACCAGCGCTCTGATTTCGAAGTTCGCACGCGTTCGCGGAGCCTCCAATGCGAACTTCGAAATCAGAGGAGCGCTAGCAAATCTATGATTCTGGTGCGGCATTAAAGTTTGAAGTTCCTATGACGAGGGTGCGGCAAACCCTGATAGGAACTTCAAACTTGCCGCACCAGGCTGACGAAGATGTCTTCGAGCGAAGACTGGCTGGTCTCGAGGTCGGAGAAACGGATTCCGGCGTTGCGGAGATCGCCGAGCAGGCTTGTGATGCCGGTGCGTTCGCCCGCGGTGTCGTAATCATAGATCAGCTCGGTGCCGCCTTCCGAGAGCACGAGATGATAGGGCGCAAGCGCAGGCGGAATGGCGTCGATCTTGTGCGCCAGATGCAGCTTGAGCTGCTTCCTGCCGAGCTTCTCCATCAGCTTGGCCTTGTCCTCGACCAGGACGATCTCGCCCTTGTTGATGACGCCGATGCGGTCGGCCATCTCCTCGGCTTCCTCGATGTAATGCGTGGTCAGGATGATGGTGACGCCGGCATCTCGCAGCGTCCGCACCACTTCCCACATGCCCTTGCGCAGCTCGACGTCGACGCCGGCGGTCGGCTCGTCCAGGAACAGTATCTGCGGCTCGTGCGACAGCGCTTTCGCGATCATCACGCGCCGCTTCATGCCGCCCGACAGCGTGATGATCTTGGAATCCTTCTTCTCCCAGAGCGAGAGGTCCTTCAGCACCTTCTCGATATGAGCGGGGTTCTTCGGCTTGCCGAACAGGCCACGGCTGAAGCTCACGGTCGCCCATACCGTCTCGAACGAATCGGTGTGCAGTTCCTGCGGCACGAGGCCGATCATCGCGCGGGCGGCGCGGTAGGACTTGATGATGTCGTGGCCGTTGACCGAGACGCTGCCTTCACTCGGATTGGCGATGCCGCAGACGATGCTGATCAGCGTGGTCTTGCCGGCGCCGTTCGGCCCGAGCAGGGCAAAAATCTCGCCGCGCCGGATATCGAGATTGATCTTGTTCAGCGCCCTGAAACCGGAGCCGTAGACTTTTGAGAGATTGGAAACGGAAATGATCGTCGACATGGCTAACGGTGATGGGCTGGCGGGAAAAGTACAGGGAACGCGACGTTGCGCCGCGCGAGAGGAGGGGCGGCCAGTACATAGGTACGCTTGGCTGGTTCTGCAATCCGTCGAAACGACGATCAGTTCACTCCGCCGCGTGAGCGCGCGCGGGTAATTCAATCAGGGCGACCATATAGGTCTTTATGTCGTTCGCGATCTCCGGCTCGGCCTTCAGCTCGGTCAGTGTTCGCGGACGCGGCAGCGACTTGCCGTCATTTTCAAGGCTTTCCGCATAGAGCTGCAAGGCCTCCGGCGCATTGCGCAAGGCTTCATCGATATCATCGCCGCCGGAAGTGCAGCCGGGCAGATCCGGAAACCAGACACCCACGCTGTGCTCGGGTCCGGCGTCCTCAACAATCGCGACGTAGTGAGCCATGGCCAACCTCAATCGGGCTTCCAGCCTGCACCTTTATAGATGGCGCGCATCAGTCCTTCCCCCAAGTCCTTCTTTGGGTGCGGAATGACCAGCGTTTCGCCGGATATGGGATTCTTGAACACGTGGTGCGAACCGGTAACGCGAACAAGTATCCATCCTTCCCGCTCCAGGCGGCGTATGATCTCGCGGCTGTTGGTCAACATGAAACCCCACCCTGGATCATGTAGACCTTAAAGCCTGTTCTGCCGGCATTAAGTGAGCGACCCGCAGGACACCCTCTTACACCCGCTCCACGAAACTATCGACCACCTTTTTCTCGCCGGCCTTCTCGAAGGCGATGGTGAGTTTGTTGCCGTCGATCTTCACCACATGGCCGTAGCCGAATTTCTGGTGGAACACGCGGTCATCGAGCGAAAATTCCGAAACCGTGCCGGTGGATTTCGCCACCAGTTCGCCTTCGATCACCATCGGGCCGCGCTTGTTGCGGCCGAAACCGCCGAACGGCGATTGCTCCTCGTCGAATCCGCCGCGCGAGCCGCCGCGGTTCTGGTTGCGGGCGCGGTTGGCCTGGGCGCGCTGCCAGCCCGGTGTCGTGTAGCTGGAGCCAAAGGCTTCGACATTGTCGAAGCGCGAGGGGCCGTAGCCGCCGGCGCCGCCCCAGCCGGAGCCGCCCTTGGATTCCGTGATCTCGACATTATGCGCCGGCAATTCGTCGAGGAAGCGTGAGGGAATCGTGGTCGACCAGGTGCCGTGGATGCGGCGGTTGGTGGCGAAATAGATTTTTGCCCGGCGCCGCGCGCGGGTCAGCCCGACATGGGCGAGGCGGCGCTCTTCCTCGAGGCCCGCGCGGCCCTGCTCATCCAGCGTGCGCTGGCTTGGAAACAGGCCTTCCTCCCAGCCGGGCAGGAAGACGTTGTCGAACTCCAGGCCCTTGGCGGAATGCAGCGTCATCAGCGAGACGGCCTCGTCGCCGGCTTCGCCGTCGCGGTCCATCACCAGCGAGATGTGCTCGAGGAACCCTTGCAGGTTCTCGAACTCTTCCATCGAGCGAATGAGCTCTTTGAGGTTGTCGAGCCTGCCGGCGGCGTCCGCCGAGCGGTCCTTCTGCCACATCTCGGTGTAACCGCTCTCGTCGAGCACGACCTCGGCCAGTTCCGTGTGCGAGGTCACCTCGCTCTGCGCCCGCCAGCGGTCGAATTGCTGCACGACACCACGGAGGCTCCCGCGCGCTTTCGGCTTCAACTCGTCGGTCTCCGCTACGGCGCGCGCGGCCTCGAACAGCGGAATGCGGCGCTTGCGGGCGTGGTCGTGCAAGAGCTGCACGGTGGCGTCGCCGAGCCCGCGCTTCGGCACATTGATGATGCGCTCGAAGGCGAGATCGTCGGCGGGTGAATTGATCGTGCGCAGGTAAGCCAGCGCATCGCGGATTTCGGCGCGCTCATAGAAGCGCGGACCGCCGATCACGCGATAGGGCAGGCCAAGCGTGACGAAGCGGTCTTCGAACTCGCGCATCTGGAACGAGGCGCGCACCAGGATCGCGATCTCGTTCAAATTCTCGCCGGCGCGCTGCAGATCCTCGATCTCCTCGCCGATCCCGCGCGCTTCCTCCTCCGAATCCCAGGAGCCGGTGACGGTGACTTTCTCGCCATCCTGGTCCTCGGTGCGCAGGGTCTTGCCGAGCCGGCCTTCATTGTGCGCGATCAGATGCGAGGCGGCGGCGAGGATGTGGCCGGTCGAGCGATAGTTGCGTTCGAGGCGAATGACTTTTGCGCCGGGAAAATCGTGCTCGAAGCGCAGGATGTTGTCGACCTCGGCACCGCGCCAACCGTAGATCGACTGGTCGTCGTCGCCGACGCAGCAGATGTTCTTGGGTGGAGTGGATGCAGAAGAGGTGACCTCCGTCATTCCGGGATGCGCTGAAAGCGCAGACCCGGAATCTCGAGATGAGTTCACTTCATCTCCGGATTCCGGGTTCGCATCTTCGATGCGCCCCGGAATGACGGTAGAGAGAGGAGCCGACTTGGACGACGGCGCCTGCGACAGCAGCCGCAGCCAGAGATACTGCGCGACGTTGGTGTCTTGATATTCGTCGACCAGGATGAACTTGAAGCGGTTCTGGTATTGCCTGAGCACATCCGGGTTCTCGCGGAACAGGCGGATGTTCTCGAGCAAGAGATCGCCGAAATCGGCAGCGTTGAGGATCTTCAGCCGTTCCTGATAGCTCGCATAGAGCTTGCCGCCCTTGCCGTTGGCGAAACTCGCGGCTTCGCCGGCCGGCACCTGTGACGGCGTCAGGCCGCGGTTCTTCCAGGTGTCGATCAATCCGGCCAGCATCCGCGCCGGCCAGCGCTTGTCGTCGATGTTCTCGGCCTGCAGCAGTTGCTTCAACAGCCGCACCTGGTCGTCGACATCAAGCACGGTGAAGTTGGATTTGAGCTGCACCAGCTCGGCATGGATGCGCAGGATGCGTCCCGCGATCGAGTGGAAGGTGCCGAGCCACGGCATACCTTCGACCGCCTGGCCGAGCATCTGGCCGAGCCGCAGCTTCATCTCGCGCGCCGCCTTGTTGGTGAAGGTCACCGACAGGATCTCGTGCGGCCGTGCGCGGCCCTGGCTCAGGATATGGGCGATACGGGTAGTCAAGACCCGCGTCTTGCCGGTGCCGGCACCGGCCAGAACCAGCACAGGACCGTCCAGCGTCTCCACCGCCTCGCGCTGCTCCGGATTGAGCCCTGCGAGATATTGCGGGCTTGCCGCCGCACGGGCGCGTGCGGCGATGCCGCCGGGCACTGGCGAGGCCGCCGGAGCAGGGGCGTGTGGCAGGGGCTTGCGCAGATCAGTCAATAACGAAGTCCTTGATTCTCAAGTCGATAACATGGCACTCGCGCCGCCGGTTTGCGAGGGCAGCATGGCCAATAAAAGGCCGGTTTTCGGCGTGCCACGGGCGTCGCCAAAAGCCCAGCCGGGATCGCAATAGTTTCATCAAGATTCGATTGACTGGCGGGCGCGTAGGCTTGCCAAAATGCGAATCTCAACTCAAGATTGTTGAATTCGCCGGCTTGCATCTCTGGGGGAGGCGTCATGGCAAGGAACGATACTCCGAAGGAACTGCTTGATGCGCTCAACCTGGTCAGCGGCGAGAAGGGAGCCCGGCCGGAATCCTTGGGGCTGCTTGAGGTAAGGCATGTTGAGCGAGTGCGGACCGTCTTCGAAGATCCCAACATCGTCGGCATCGGAATTGCGGACAAGATCACCGAGAAGAAAGACACCGGCGAACTGAGCGTGTGCTTCTACGTCGAAAAGAAGATCGCCAAGAGCCGGATGAAGAGCCAGAAGATGATCCCTCCCGTTCTGAGTGTGCCGGGTCGCAAGGCAGTATTCACCGATGTCCAGGCGATCGGAAAGGTTCGTCCCCAAGTCAACAAGCAGAAGTCGCCGCTGCTCAGCGGCTATAGCATCGGAAATCTGACGGATACGGGAACCCTTGGGGCGATCGTCAAGAAGGGGAAGAAGCTGTTCGTGCTCAGCAATTCCCACGTGCTTGCCAAGAGCGGATTGGGGAAGGTCGGCGACAAGATCGTCTTTCCCGGCGAGTCCGACAATGGCGGCAGGGATCAGGTCGTCGCGACATTATCCGCTATCCTGAAGTTCAAGACCGGTGACGATTTTCTCAACCGCGTGGATGCGGCTCTCGCCGAGATCGATCAGGACTTTCTCGACAAGATAGATTTTTCCATACGCGGAGCGGCTTCTCCCTTTGCGACCACCAATCCGGTGCGCGGGATGAAGATCGTCACGCGCGGACGGACGTCGGAAGATGCCGATGGCGAAGTCCAGGACGTCCACTTCAGGATCGTCATGCCCTATCCGGGCCTCGGCAAGATCGGGTTCCTGGACCAGGTGAAGTGCACGCATTATTCGAAGCCTGGCGATTCCGGCGCAATCATCGTCGACAAGGCAAGCAAGAAGATCGTCGGTTTGCACTTTGCCGGGTCGGGTGCCGCGAGTATCTTCAATCCGATTGCCGAGGTCATGAAGGCGCTGAAGTTCCGCTTCGTGAAAGCATGAGAAGCGGACCGGCCATGCGGATTGGTGATGGCGAACGAGCAACAGGCCAACAAGGCACGCGAACTCAACAGTCGCGAACTGCTGAAATGCGGCGCCCATGCCATCGGCGTGGAGGCGGGGAAGGATCACGGCAAGCGCGGCTGGGTCGTCGTCGCGCATGTCGCTCCGGAAGCCAACGTGACGCTGCCTCTCATGCTTACCGTCGCGACGGAAAAGGGGGACGTCCAGGTGCCGCTGGTCTGCGTAAAGAGCGAGCCTTTCAAACCGGAATGATTCTCGCAAACATGGGGGGATAAAATGCCGAGCTTCGTATTGCGCCAATCGATGCTCAAGCATCGCGGGCCGTTTCTTGCCGAACCGCAGAGCGTTCGGGCCGAGGGCGATCGCGTGGTGCCGGTCCGGACCGACGTCTTCATGCCGGAAATGGTTCCGCGCAACTGCCATCTCGAAGAATACGAGAAAGTCAGGGTTCCCGCGGTCGACGTCGATCAGGAAATCATCGCCTATTGCTCGCCGGATTCGACTTTCGCGGTGACCAAGAAGCTGTTTGACGATGCGAAGAGGTCGATCCTGATCGGCATCTATGACTTTTCCGCCGAGTATATCAAGCAGCTCGTACTGGATGCGCTCGCGCGCGGCGTCAAGGTCAAGCTCATGCTCGATATCGACAGCAAGGATGAGCAGGAGCTGTTCGATGACCTGAACGATGCCGGGGTCGACGGCGTGCCGGCACCATCGTGCGCCAGTCATCGGGTGCACTTCTTCAGCTCATCGCACGAGAAGGTGATCGTCATCGATGGCGAATGGTGCATCGTGCAGAGCGGTAACTACAGCGAGAACAGCATACCCCTCAACGTGAAGGACGGCGGCGATCCCGCTCACTTCCGGCCCGGCAATCGCGACACCGGCCTGGCGATCCGCTCCAGGAAACTTTCGAAATTCTTCACCGGCATTCTCGAAAGCGACATGAATCTCGAGCTGACGGGACCGGAAGCGCTGGCTCAGGCCATTGCAGCGGCCAACGCTTTCATGATCGAGCGGGCGCCGACGAAGATCCCGGCCAAGCTGTTTCCGAGCAAGACTTTCAAGCTCACCAAGCCGCTTGCCGTTCAGCCGGTCCTCAGTCCGGACAACTACATGCAGGTGATCCCGGGGAAGCTTCGGGCGGCAAAGAAGTCGGTATTGATCGAGCAGCAATACATTCGTGGCAAGCAGCCTGACATCCAGAAATTGCTGACGGCAATTGCGGACGCGCGAAAGCAGAACAAGAAGCTGGATATCCGCATCATTCTCGGCAAGGTCTTCGGCAAGGAGGATCTCGACGCCGAGAAGAAAAACCTGGCGCTGCTAAAGCAGCAGTTCGGCCTCGTGGCCGGCAAGAACATACGATACATCGATACGACCCGCTTCGTGCATTGCCATAACAAGATGATCCTGGTCGATGGCCAGGATGTCCTGGTCAGTTCGCAGAACTGGTCCGATTCCGCCGTCTCCAAGAATCGCGAGGCCGGCGTGTGGCTCTCTCATCCGGGCATCTGCGATTACTTCACGCAGATATTCGAGAGCGATTGGAAGACCGCGCGCAATGCGCCGACAGCTCCCGCCGAGGAGATCGTTGAGCCTGAGTCGCTGCGCGCCGGCGGATACGTCAGGGTCGCTCCCGCCGACTATCAGGAGGTGTGACAGCAGCAGCGAAGGCCCGACCCGGCCGCATCCAAAGCCCGGTTTTGTTCCGTGAGCAGCGGCAAATTTCGCGCTTCCACCGCCCGGAACCATCGTTTTGGGGGCGGATTGTTTCCTCAAGTCTGGCGCGATGATCGATCGCGCCGGTGGAAACGGAAAGCAGAGGGTTTGGCCATGTTAGGCTGGGTCGTAACGTTTTTGATCATCGCGTTGATCGCGGGTATCCTGGGCTTCGGCGGCATCGCCGGTGTCTCCATCGAGATCGCCAAGGCGATCTTCTTCATCGCCATCATCCTGTTCCTCATCTCAGCAGTGGTCGGCCTGGTGCGCGGCCGCTCCAGGGTCTAGGCGCGGATCTTAGTTGGCGCATGACCTTTTCGGAAAACCGGTCCCCACTTTTCCGGATCATGCGCTGCTATCGCGAGGCCATCGCCACGCTGCGGCCGATGCCCTCGGGGCGCGGGACCAAAGCATGGATATCTGCGATCGCCTTGATGCGGGCGCGGATATCGGATGGGAATGGGGCGACCTTGCGCGAGTTCATGTCGATATGCAGCGACATGTTTTCGGAGGTCGCCGAGATCCAGCCTTCGGTCGCGTGGCGCAGCTCCTCGAAGGTGTGCAGCCGCTTGTCGTCGGCGCCAAGCAGATAGACCGTGACCTGGACGGGATCGCCGAGATTGATCTCGCGCAAATAGCGCACGTGGCATTCGGCGGTAAAGGTCGACCCTTGGCGCTCTTTCTTGTAGGCGGGGCCGATGCCGAGCTGCAGCCAGATCTCGTCGATGGCGCGGTCGAACATCACGTTGTAATAGGCCATGTTGAGGTGGCCGTTATAGTCGATCCATTGCGGCTCGACCTGCATCACCGAGGACAGGAACGGGGCGGAGGGCAGTTTCGTGTCCCTGGCGGCATTAACGGTCGTCATCATGCATTCCTGTTTGTTTGTGTCGTGCTCTTGACCCCTTATATAACCTTTGCCACGGTCGGCTGAAGCCGGGAGGAAATTTCACGTGGCGACTACGATTTCGAACAATCCAGCGCGTCCAGAGCCGCAGGCCCTCAAGGGCGCGATCGACGCGCTGGCGGCGCGCTTCGGCAATCGCCTGATCACCTCGCAGGCGGTGCGCGACCAGCACGCCCACACCACGACCTGGCTGCCGCCGCAGCCGCCGGATGCGGTGGTGATGGCGCAGGAGACCGCCGACATCCAGGACGTGGTGCGGATCTGCGCCAAACATCGTGTTCCCGTGATTGCCTTCGGCACCGGCACCTCGCTGGAGGGGCAGGTGAACGCGCCGGCCGGCGGCATCTGCATCGATCTGCGCGACATGAACCGCGTGCTCGCCGTGCATGCCGAGGACCTCGACTGCGTGATCGAGCCCGGCGTCACGCGGAAGGCGCTCAACGAGCATCTGCGCGACCAGGGCCTGTTCTTCCCGATCGATCCCGGCGCCGATGCCTCGCTCGGCGGCATGACCTCGACGCGCGCTTCCGGCACCAACGCGGTGCGCTATGGCACCATGCGGGAGAACGTGCTGGCGCTGAAGGTCGTGCGCGGCGACGGCGAGATCATCACCACGGGCACGCGGGCCAAGAAATCCTCCGCCGGCTACGACCTGACGCATCTGTTCGTCGGTGCCGAGGGCACGCTCGGCATCATCTCCGAGCTCACAATCAAACTACGCGGCATCCCCGACACGATCGCGGCGGCCGCATGTTCGTTCGAGACCGTGCGCGGCGCCTGCCAGGCGACGATCCTGGCGATCCAGACCGGCATTCCCGTCGCCCGCATCGAGCTCTTGAATGCGGCGCAGGTGAAGGCGTGCAACGCCTATTCGAAACTGACGCTGCCGGAGACGCCGCTGTTGCTGCTCGAGTTCCACGGCAGCGAGGCCGAGGTCGCCGAGCAGTCGAAGAACTTCAAGGAGATCGCCTCCGAATGCGGCGGGCTGGGTTTCACCTGGACCACCAAGCCGGAGGACCGCACAAAGCTCTGGCAGGCGCGACATGACGCCTATTGGGCGGTGAAGGCGCTGCGGCCCGGCTCTGGCGTGGTCGCAACCGACGTCTGCGTGCCGATCTCGCGGCTCGCCGATTGCGTCACCGAGACGGAAGAGGATCTGAAGCGGCTCAATTTGCTCTCTCCGATCGTCGGCCATGTCGGCGACGGCAATTTCCATTGCTCGCTGGTCTGCGACGTCGACAATGCCGAGGAGATGGCACGCGGCGAGGATTTCATGCATCGCCTGGTCGAGCGCGCGCAGGCGATGGGCGGCACCTGCACCGGCGAGCATGGTATCGGGCAGGGCAAGCAGAAATATCTCGAAGCCGAGCTTGGACCCGAGGCGCTCGACGCCATGCGCGCACTGAAGAAGGCGCTCGACCCGCAGAATATCTTCAATCCGGGCAAGATCGTGCCGGCGTAGCCAGAGGATACGTTTCGCAACGCGCTTCAACGCCGGTTATGCGCGGAGTAAATTTCGAGGCGAAACGATATGGCCGTCCGGCAAGACCAGCACGCGGCCTTTCGGCGTCACAGCGGACATGGCTGGACTTGCCGCTGGATTGCCCCTGTAGCGAATGACCCAAAGCAGACCCTTGCAGCTTTGGTGAAGAGGTCCGTTTACGGACGGAAGACCTCGTACACGACGACTAAGTATCTTCATTTTTCAGCCGAGCCGTAAGGAATGCGTCGATCGCTGCATTCACGGCTTTCGGGTTCTGTCGCGGGGCCAAATGGCCCGTGTTCGGCAACAGAACGAAATCGCACCCTTCGATGGAGGCCGCCAGACTCCTCGATTGAGCGACGTCGAAAACATGGTCCTGGTCTCCTGCGACGACCAGGACCGGCACGTCGCGGATGCGACGCATTGTTGGATGAAGATCCTCACGTCCGAGCAGGATATTCTTCATCCCGAACGCAATCGAAATAGGGTCCTCCCGCAGCACTCGGCCAAGATAGGCCATGAATTCTGGATCGGGCACGTCAGCGGAGAAGGCCTGTTGCGTGGCTGCAAGTAACCAGTCTGGCGCGGTCTTGCACTTTTCCAATTCGGCAACCATTCCGGTCATCTGCGCGAGAATTTCGGGCGTGGGCGGCGCGGCTGTGCCGTTGGTGAGGATTGCAGCGTCCAGCCGCTCGGGATGATCGGCTGCGAGGACCGCGGCCGCCAACGAGCCCCAGCTATTGCCGACGGCGATGCAGGATTCGATACCCAGGCTGTCGAGGATCTGACGGAAACAGGCGGCGGAATCGCCAACCGTCATCGCTTGACGGAGCGGCGCAGATTCACCGATTCCCGGCGGGTCGATCGTTACGATGCGGTAGTCGGGCGCAAAGTGTTCGACCTGGTGACTCCACATAGACGAATCCAGAAGCAGGCTGGGCCAGAACACCATGACGGACTTGCTTTCGTTCCCGCCGGTCCGCACTACGATGTCCCCAAATTTGGTGCCGACGGTCCGTCGCGGCATGGCTGCCAACCAGGCTTCGGGATCGGAGCGTTCACTCGTTCGAACTTGGGGTTGGATGCTTTGCGTCATTTTAAGGTCCTTCTCGAAGATCGACCTGCGGAAATCGGATTATCCGGCCGGGGCAAAAACGCGCAGGCGATGGCCGTCGGGATCGAGCGCGACGAAGGTGTGCCCGAAAGCCATCGCGGTCGGAGGCTGCGCGATCCGGACCTCGCGGGCCTTCCATGCCTCGTAGGTGTCGCGTACCGCGTCTACGTTGGCGACAGTCAGCGCGATCTCGCTTCCGCCGGCCTCGGCGGCGACCGGAGGCGCGACGTTGTCCCGCTGCCACAAGCCCAGCATGGTGCCCTTGCCGAGCGGGAGGACCACGAATTTGGGGGAAGACTGGGAGACCGGTTGCTCCAGCAACGCTTGGTAGAAGGCGGAACTCACCTGCGCATTATCGACGTACAGCACCACGAGGTTTAAGTCGGCCACGGACATCTCCTGTTCAAATTGACATGGTCGACGCTTACAGGATGGCGCTGCCAATTTCTGTCAGGATGATTCCGGAACGATACAATCCCGCTGCTTCCACTCCCGGAGCATGTCGGTGCGCCGACGCGGATAGCGCCGCTCCGATAGCGTTAGCGAGAGGATCCGGTCGGTTCGGAAATGGCGGTAGTCACGACGCATTTCGCACCAAGCGGCCACGACGCGCATCCGCTCGAAGAATCCGAGCGCAATCGGCCAGATGTTGCGAGCGGTGCGGTTGTCCTTCTCGTCGCTGTAGGTGATACGCAACTTGCGCTCGCTCCGAATTGCCATTCGGATGGTCGGCAACTCGGCGTCGCCTGCGGCCGGACGACGGACCCCTACCATCAAGCTTGATGTTTCCAGGCTCCGTTGGAGATCTTGGGGCAGCACGGCCGAAATCTTTGAGAGCGCGTTGCCGGCCGCTTTGCCGAGCGGCTCATCCGGCTGGGCAGCGACCCATCGACCGCCCAGGACCAGCGCTTCGATTTCCTCTTCCGAAAACATCAAAGGGGGCAACATGAAGCCGGGACGGAGGATGTAACCGACCCCGGGTTCCCCATCGATATGGGCTCCTTGGCCCTTCAGCGTCTCAATGTCCCGATAAATTGTGCGGAGCGATACGCCGAGTTCTTCGGCCAGCTTATTCGCCGCCGCAGGATGACGGTGCCTGCGGAGTATCTGTATCAGATCGAGCAGTCGTTGCGCGCGCGACATGGCGGACTGTGTCATAACTTACTGCCAGAATCTGGCAGCATAAATAATCGAGTTATCGCCGCAAATGATTGCGGGTTCCGCGTATCATTGAATTGAAAGTAATGTCTGCTTCTGGGCCCATTGCGTCATTTCGTTACGATGCGGAATTTTGGTCGCTACCGGGGACATAGCGGACATTGGCAAGCCTGCACCAAGTCGAGTTCGATTTATGAGTACGCGCCCTGGGCGCCTTGCGCCTAGCCGGCCAGCGTGCGAACGGCTTCGGCGACGCTATGGAAGACGTGGTTCGTCGGTAGCGCGTGATAGAGGCCGAAGCGCTCAAATGCCTGTTGGGCGCGGGTCGATTCGAGGCGAGCGATCGCAACGGTCACGCCTTCCTCGCTGCATTCACGGAACAGATCGAGCAGCGTTTGTGCGGCGGTGAAATCGATCTCCACGATGCCGCTGGCTTCGATCACCAGCAGCCTTGGCTTCGGTGTTGCCGTCTTGATGACCTTCAGCGCGTCGGCACCAAAGCTCGAGGCGTTGAGAAACGACAACGGCGCCTGCAGGCCGACCACGGCAACTTTCGGGTCGCGCTCGCCCCTGATGTTCGGGTTGGCCGGCCACCAGATCGTGGTATCAGGTACGCGGTCGAACACGACGAGCCGCGCCCGCGTCGTGCTCCAGATGCCATGGAGCAGCGAGAGCGCGATGCCGACGGCGACACCTTGCTCGATCGGCAGGATGATGATCGAAGCTGCCGTTGCCACCACAAGCAGAAACTCGCCGACCGATTGGCGAAAGATCGCGGCAATCTGGCTGACGCGAATGATGCGCAACGCTACGAAAAGCAGGACGCCGCCCAGCGCAGCCTCCGGAACGTGATGCAGCAGCGCGGCGCCGAACGCCAGCAGCGCCAGCACGATCGATGCGGCGAACAGTCCCGATAGCTGCGTGCGTCCGCCGGTCTCGGCCACGATGCCGGTTCGCGGCGGGCTCGCGTCCACCGGAAAGGCACCGAACAGGCCGGCTAGGATGCTGCCGGCCCCGGCGCCGAGAAAATCGCGGTCGACATCGGCGGGCTGGTCCGGATCGGAAGGAAATGCCCGCGTCGTCGCCGCGGTCTGGACCATCACGACGATGGCGACCAGGAGAGCCAATGACAGCAGCTTGACCCATCGTTCCGGAGAGATCTCAGGAAACGACGGCATCGGCAGCGTGCCCGGCACGGTGCCGACCACGCTGACCCCTTTGGTTTCCAATCCGCCCCAGATCACGGCGGCGGTCGCCGCCACCAGCGCGACCAGTGCGCCGGGAATCCTGGCGCTGATGGCCTCGGATCCGGCAACAAAGGCCAGCACGAAAAGCCCGATGCTGACGGAGTAGAAGTTGGCGGCAGGAAGATGCTCTGCAATCTCCGCGATCCGCTCGAGCATCGGTCCTTTCGGTGGCGGTACGCCGAGCACGACGGGCAGTTGCGAAACCATGATGTGGATGGAGATGCCGGCAAGAAAGCCGATGGTGACCGGGGTCGACAGCAGGTTGGCGATCCAGCCGAGGCGAAACAGGCTGCCGGCGACCAGGATCACTCCGACCATCAGCGCCAGGGCCGCGGCAAGCGCGATAGCCTCCGGGGAGCCGGCGGCTGCCATCAGCGCAAGGCCGCCGGCGAAGATCGGCGTGATCGTGGAGTCGGCGCCGCATGACAGAAAGCGGTTGCTGCCCAGCATGGCAAAACCGAGCGAACCTGCGATGAAGGCGAAAAAGCCGATCTGGGGGGCGAAGCCGCCGAGGCGCGCAGTCGCCATCTGCTCGGGTATTGCGATCGCGGCCAGTGTCAGGCCCGCGATCAGGTCGCCGGGCAAATCGCCCGGCCGGAACGCGGCCAGCGAGCGGAAGATCGGCCAGGAGCGGCCTGCTGTCCCGGGCGTGTCCTCGGCCATCGGTCCTCGGTGCGATTAGCGTAAGGGCCGCCCACTATTCGACATCGTGATGCGAAAGGCCAGCATTGCTTTGGCGCTGGCACAAGTCTGACCAAGCCTCAGCCGATATTCTGCAGCGCCGGAAACGTCTCGAGCAGCCAGATGCTGACATTGGTGACGGCGCCGGTGAGAAAGCCGATGCCGGTGATGATCATCAGCACGCCCATGACGTGCTCGACCGTCCGGAGATGCCGCTTCATCCGCGCGAACAGTGACGAGAACTGTTTGACCGCGAACGCTGCAAGCAGGAAGGGGATGCCGAGCCCGGCGGAATAGATCGCAAGCAGCGCGGCGCCCTTGGTCACGGTCGCCTCGGCTGCTGCGATCGAAAGGATCGCGGCGAGGATCGGGCCGATGCAGGGCGTCCAGCCGAACGCAAAGGCGAGCCCCATCGCATAGGCGCCCCACAGCCCGACCGGCTTCGGCATGCTCATCCGGCCCTCGCGCATCAATATCCCGATCCGCGTCAGCCCGAGGAAGTGCAGTCCCATCACGATGATGACGATGCCGGCGACGATGGAGAGCTGTGCCGACCAGGCGCGGATCAGCCCGCCGATCAGGGAGGCGCTGGCGCCGAGCGCCACGAACACGGTGGAGAAGCCGAGCACGAACATCAAGGCCGCCGTCATGACTGCGCGCTTGGAGGCCTGCGTGCTCTCGTCATGGGCGACATGCTCGATGGTCGCGCCGGTCAGATACACCAGATAGGGCGGCACCAGCGGCAGCACGCAGGGCGACAGGAAACTGACTAGTCCGGCGATCAAGGCTGCCGGGATCGAGACATCGTGCATCAACTGACCTTCGAGAGCGGCATCTGGCGTCGCAACCTATTGACGTGGACGGCGACAAGTTTCCAGAGGTTTCATGCGCTGAAAGCCTAACAGATCGGTCACAGGCCCGTGTCCGGGCATTGATCGCGAATCGTCTCCGCAATTCTACGGGATAAACGCTGGACAAGCCGGCGCCGTCAGGCTCAAACTTCAGTCCCGCGACAAGCCTCGGCCGCCAGCCGGGACAATAAAATCATGCGGACGCCTGCAATCCAAAGATGGGCGCCGCAAAAAGGAAACGAACGGGAGCATCACACATGGCTATTTCACGCCGCAACATGCTGTTGGGAAGCGCCGGCGCCTTGGGCGCCGCATCATTTTCGTTCCCAAAGCCTGCCATTGCCCAGTCCGAGCCGATCAAGATCGGTTGCCTCGCGGCGATCACCGGCCCGAGTTCCGCGCCGACCGTCGGTTTCAACCGCGGCATCAATTTTGCGGTGGACAGCATCAATGCGGCCGGCGGCGTCAAGGGCCGCAAGATCGAGCTCGTCATGCGCGACACGCAGGGTGATCCGACCAAGGCGGTGAACGCGACGCAGGAATTGATCAGCCAGGCCAAGGTCCATGCCATCTGGGGGCCGGTCAATTCCGGCGAAGCGCTCGCCACCACGCCGATCATGGCGCGGGCCAAGATCCCGGACATTCACCCTTGCGTGGTCGAAACCCTGATCGACACCACCAAATATCCGAACGCCTTCCGCATGGCGCCGTCGAACAGCCAGTGGGACGACGCGGTCCGCAACTATTGCCTCAACGTCCTCAAGGTGAAGAAGGTCGCCGTCATCGGCGACACCACGGGCTATGGCGTGACCGCGGTCGGCGCCTCGGTGGCGGCGTTCAAGAAGGACGGCGCCGACGTCGTCTACCAGGCCAACATCGATGCGACCCAGCCGGACATGACGCCCGACATGCTGCGCGCCAAGAATGCGGGCTCCGAGGCCATCGTGGTCTGGAGTGTCACCACCGGCATGGAGGCGCGGATGTTCAACACCCGCGCCGCTATGGGCTGGGACGTGCCGTTCGTCGGCCATCCCTCGCTCGCATCGGGCGAACTCGCTGGTCTCGTCGATAAGCCCGAGAACTGGAAGAAGGTCTATGCGATCGGCTACAAGAGCTGCAGCTACGATGCATCCGGCAAACTGCCGCCGAAGAGCGAGGAGCTCGTCGCGCGCCTGGCCAAGGCGAATGTCGCGCTCAACGACACGCTGTTGTGGTGGGTCGCGGGCGGCATCGACGCGATCGAGCTGATCGCCAAGGCGGTCGCCGAAAGCGGTTCGACCGAAAGCGCGGGCCTCGTCAAATACTGGAACACGCTGTCGAAATATCCCGGCTATTTCGGCACCTACACCTTCACGCCGACGCAGCATAACGGCTACCCGACCGAAGAGATCGTGATGTCGGAGGCCAGCACCGCCAAGAACGGCACGTTCGCGCTGGCGCCGGGCTATACATAGGCCGGCGGCAGAGGGTGCATCCGATGCTCGCCTCGATCCTCGCATCCGGTCTCGCGGCGGGCGCGATCTACGCGCTCGTCGGCGTCACCTACAACACGATGTTCTCGACCTCGCGGGTGATGAGCTTCACCGCGGGACAGCTTGCCATGCTAGGCGGCGTGCTCGGCTCGATGTTCACCTTGAAGATGGGCATGCCCATCATCGTGGGCTTCGTCCTGACGCTGGCCGCGTGCGCGATCGTCGGCGTCATCACCGAGTTCGTCGCTGTGCGCCCAGTCCTGAAGAGCTTGGACCAGCATCTCTACGTGCTCTCGACGCTGGCGCTGGCCTTGATGATCCAGCAGATCGCGGCGATCAAATGGGGCACCGAGCCGCAGCCGTTCCCGCGCGTGATCGGGCTCGGCAGCGGCGTCTGGGAGGAGAAGTTCTGGCTGCCGGTCATCGCCTGCGCGGTGACGATCGTGGCGCTGGAATATCTCTACCGCCGCACTCTGGTTGGCCGCGCCTTCGTCGCGATCGCGGAGGATAATTTCGCGGCACGTGCGCTCGGTCTTCCCGAGCGCAATCTGAGGGTGGCAAGCTATGCGCTGGCCGGCGTGATCGGCGGCATCGCCGGCTTTTCCGGCGGCCAGCTCCTGCTGGCGTTCTTTGCCAATGGCGCGCTACTCAATTTCTACGGCTTCGTGCCGGTGGCACTTGGTGGCCTCGGCAACAACCGCGGCGCCATCTTCGGCGGGCTGGCGCTCGGCCTGTTCCAGCAGGCCGCGAATTTCCTGGTCGGCGGCATCTTCTCGTCCGTTGCCGTCTTCACCCTGTTCATCGTGGTCCTCTTGGCAGCGCCCCAAGGCCTGTTCGGCGGAAGCTCGGCGCGGAGGGTGTGATGACGGCCGTCACCGCAACCTCTGCTCAGGGCGAAAGCGGCGCGTGGCGCACCGCCCTGCCGCACATCGCGCCGTTCCTCGGCATCCTCGCGCTCGCATTGCTGCTGCCGTTCGTCAGCAACGATTATTGGGCGCTGATCGGCACGCGCATGGCGATCTACTGGGTGCTGGTCGCCGGCCTCAACCTCGTGGTCGGCTTCGCCGGCCACCTTGCGATCGGCTATGTCGCGCTCTTGACGCTCGGCGCCTACACGACGAGCGTGCTCGTCGCCGGCAATGTCACGCCGGCGCTGCCGGTGTTCCTCGCATTGCCAATTGCCGGCTGCGTCGGCGCGCTGTTCGGCGTGATCGTCGGCTTGCCGGCGCTGCGCCTGCGCACCTTCTATTTCGCGATGTCGACGCTGGGCTTTGCCACCATCGTCACGCAGATCGCGCTGGCCTGGCAGAGCGTGACCGGAGGCGGGATCGGCATCGCCGGCCCGGAATTCCCGGCGCCGTTCGATACGCCCTGGGGCTTCTACGCGCTCTGCGTCGCGTTTGCGGTGGTCGCCACCTGGATGAGCGCCAACGTCGCCCGCAGCCGGTTCGGCCGCGCGCTGATCGCGGTGCGCGACGCCGAAGTGGCGGCGGAAGCGACCGGCATCTCGAAGCCAAGGATGCTGATCGCGATCTTCCTGTTCGCCGGCGCGCTGGCCGCAATCGCCGGCGGATTGTTCGCGACGCTGCAGACCTACATCACGCCCGACGCCTTTACCTTCGATCTGTCAGTCCTGTTCTTCATCGCGATCCTGATCGGCGGCCGCGGTTCGATCCTGGGGCCGATGCTCGGCACCATCATCCTGACCATCCTGCCTGAGATCGCCGCGCCGCTCGCGGCCTGGTCGACCTTCCTCTACGCCGTGCTGCTGCTGGTGATCGTGCTGGTGATGCCCGGCGGCATCGCGGCACTGCTGGATTTCCGCAACCGCCGCCCGCTTGCCAGTAACCGCGCCATCGTGCCGCGTCCGGCCGTTCTCGCCGACATCGTGCGTCGGCGCACGGGCGGCAAGCACCTCGAGCTGCGTGGCATTGCGCTGAGCTTCGGCAATGTGAAGGCGATCGACGGGCTCGACCTCGACGTGACGCCCGGCCAGATCCACGGCCTGATCGGCCCGAACGGCAGCGGCAAGACCACGACGCTCAACGTCATCTCCGGCTATTACGCTGCCAAGGCCGGCGCGATGACGCTGGGCGAGGACGTGTTGCCGCCGGGCCAGCCGGCATTGCGCGCGGCTTGCGGCATCGCGCGGACATTCCAGACCCCGCGCGTGATCGGCGAGGCCTCGGTGCTGGAGAACGTGATGATCGGCGGCTCGGTGGAGGGCAGGGCGACCTTCGTCGAGGCGATGCTGTCGGCACCGCGCAATCGCGAAGACGAGCGGATGCTGGCGGCGAAAGCGCGGGCGCTGCTCGGCGTGGTCGGGCTGGAGACGCTGGCGGAGGTGCGCGCCGACCGCCTGCAGCACAGCGAACTCCGCTTCATCGAGATCGCGCGTGCGCTGATGCTCGATCCCGATTTCCTGCTGCTCGACGAGCCCGCGGCCGGCCTTTCCAACGACGAGATCGAGCGGCTGGCGTCCCTGATCAAGGCGATTAGCGCACGCGGCACCGGTGTATTGCTTGTGGAGCATCACGCCGATCTCATCTTCGACATCTGCCACCAGGTCACCGTGCTCAATCTCGGCCGCACGCTGGCGGCGGGCACGCCGGCCGAAATCCGCGTTCACAAGGAGGTGGTCAGTGCGTACCTCGGCGGCTGAACCTCTGCTCTCCGTGCGCGCGCTCGAGTCCGGCTACGGCAAGATCCGCGTCCTTCATGGCATCGATTTCCAGGTCGCCGCCGGCGAGGTGGTGGCGCTGCTCGGCCCCAACGGCGCCGGCAAGACCACGATGCTGCGCGCGCTGTCGGGACTGCTGCCGGTGACTGCGGGACAAGTGCGCTTCGACGGCCACGACATGACCAACGCGACGCCGCGAGATGCCGCGCGTGCCGGCCTCGTCCATGTGATCGAGGGCCATCGCGTGTTCACGCAAATCTCCGTCACCGACAATCTGCTGCTTGCCGGCTACGACGTGCCGCGCGCCGAGCGCGCACAACGCGTCGAGGAAGCCCTGGCGTATTTCCCCGAGATCGCCGAAAAGCGTCACGAGCGCGGCGGCGCGCTGTCGGGCGGGCAACAGCAGATGCTCACCGTCGCGCAAGGCCTCGTGCGTCGCCCGCGGCTGTTGATGCTCGACGAGCCGTCGGCCGGCCTGTCATCGGTGCTGGTCGATCGGGTCCTCAACGTCATCGGCCGCTTGCGCGCGCAGGGCACCGCGGTATTGCTGGTCGAGCAATTGCTGGAGAAGGCGCTGGCGACGGCGGATCGTGTCTACGCCCTGGTGCAGGGGAATATCGTGCTGGAAGCACCGACCGACGAAAGCAATCTGGCGCAGCGGCTCGAGCGCGCCTATTTCGGCCATGAGAGCCACGCGCTGGTGACCCACTGATGCGGCTTCCCTTCTTCTACGGCTGGATCATCATCGCGGTGACCTTCGTCACCATGGCGATCGGCGTCAATGCGCGCACCGCGTTCTCGCTGTTCTATCCACCGATCCTCAGTGAGTTCGGCTGGGACCGCGGCGTCACCGCCGGCGCATTCTCGTTCGGCTTCGTGGCCTCCGGCATCGCCAGTCCGCTGATCGGCCGCCTGATGGACCGCGCCGGACCGCGCGCGGTGATGGAACTCGGCGTCGTGCTGATGGGCGCAGGGTTCCTGCTGGCGCCGCTGACGACGCAGCCCTGGCACCTCTATCTCAGCATCGGCGTTCTCGTTGGCGCGGGCAGCGTCTGCCTCGGCTATTCCGGCCAATCGTTCTTCCTGCCGAACTGGTTCATCCGCCGCCGCGGTCTCGCGATCGGGATCGCCTTCGCCGGTGTCGGCATCGGCTCGGTGACCTTGCTGCCGTGGGTGCAGCACATGATCGAGCAGACCGGCTGGCGCACCGCCTGCACCGCGATCGGCATCCTCGTGCTGGTCGTGCTTGCGCCGATCAATCTGCTGGTGCAAAAGCGTCCCGAAGATCTCGGCCTGCTGCCCGACGGCGATGCCGCGCCGACCGCGGCCTCGGCAAAGCCGGTGTCGAACATCGTCGATCCCGTCTGGGCCGGCACCGACTGGACGCTGTCCCTGGCACTCCGCACCGCACGCTTCTGGTGGATCGCGCTCGGCTATTTCTGCGGTCTCTACATCTGGTACGCGGTGCAGGTGCATCAGACCAAGTTCCTGCTCGACATCGGCTTCAGCCCGAATGTCGCGGTGTGGTCGCTCGGCGTCGTCAGCCTGCTCGGCATTCCCGGCCAGATCTGGCTTGGCCATCTCTCCGACCGGATCGGGCGCGAAGCGGTGTGGGCGATCAGTTGCGCCGGCTTCGCGGTCTGCTTTGCGAGCCTGGTCGCACTGAAATATGCGCCTGTGTTGCCGCTGGTCTATCTGATGGTGTTCACGCAAGGTGCGCTCGGCTATGGCCTGACCTCGGTGATGGGGCCGGTCGTGGTCGAGATCTTCCAGGGCAGGCATTACGGCAGCATCTTCGGCACCATCATGCTGGCCGCGCTCGCGGGCGGCGCTGCGGGCCCGTGGGCGACGGGGCTGTTGTATGATTTCACCGGCAGCTACACGGCGGCCTTTGCGATCAGCATTGTCGTGAGCGCGTTGTCCGCCTTCGCGATCTGGCAGGCAGCGCCTGGAAAAGTCCGCGCTGTGGCGGGGCGTTTGCACACGTTGCAGAGCCGTAGCCCGGGTGAAGCGTCAGCGTAACCCGGGGCCGCTCGCAAGCGCTGATGCAGGCGTCCCGGGTTACGCTAGCGCTCCACCCGGGCTACGGCGCGGTCTGCGTTGCCGATCGTGCGCTGCAGGTCGCCGATCGCGCGCAGGAAGCTGTCGGCCGGCGTGGTTTCCGGATCGATCAGGCGGTGCAGGCGAAAGCCGTCCTCGAGCGCCAGCACGATCGCGGCGGTCCATGCCGCATCCAGCCGGCCGTTCCTGCCGCTATCCTTCCGCGCGGTCTCGATGATGTCGGTGACCAGCTTGCGCCGGGCGCGCAGGCGCTTCGCAAGTTCGGGCCGGCGCTTCTCCGCGCGTGCGACGAACAGGATCATCTCCATGTGCAGAAGCGGCGAGCGGCCGAGCGGATCCTGTCTGGTGCGGTCCATGTGCTTCAACGCCTCGATGAAGTCGGCGAGATTGGTGTGCTGGGCCAGCAGGTCGAGGTTGCGCCGGATCGATTGCTCGACATGGTCCTCGAGCATCGCGATGATGAGCTCTTCCTTGCTCTTGAAGTTCGAATAGAACGCCCCGCGCGTGAAACCGGCGGCGGCCGCGATCGCCTCGATGCTGGCGCCGCCGATCCCCTGTTCCTCGAACACGCGCGCCGCCGCCTCGAACAGCTTTTCGCAGGTGTCGTCCCTGGTCGGTCTGGTCCTAACTCTTGACATCGGCCCTGTTTAGGCCACAATGCAACTCGATACAAGAGTGTATCGAGTTTCAGGGGTGGAAACGCTTGGGCCCGCACGAAGCGGCGGCCGGTAGCGTTCAATGTGAAATCGTCGCAACGCGGCAACCGATTGAGGTCACCATGAACGAGCAAGCTCGGCCGGCGAACAGCGATCCGCTGTTCAATCCCCTGGCGCCGGAATTCATCCGCAACCCCTATCCCCATTACGAACGGCTGCGCGCCGAGGACCCGATGCACGTCACGCCGTTCGGCGCTTTCGTCGCGAGCCGTCAGGCCGAGGTGAGCTTCGTGTTGCGCGACAAGCACTTTGGCAAGGACTATGCCGGCCGCGCCATACGCCGCTACGGGCCAAAGGCCATGGAGGACCCGGTCTTCCGCAGCATGAGTCAGATGATGCTGCAGCAGGATCCCCCCGATCATACCCGCCTGCGCGGCCTGGTGGTGAAGGCATTCACGCGCGCCGGGTCGAAGACATGCGGCCGCGGATTCAGGAGATCGTCGATCAGACGCTCGATCGGGTCATCCCGCAGGGCAGGATGGACCTGATCGAGGACTTTGCGTTCCGCCTGCCGGTGACGGTGATCTGCGACATGCTCGGAATCCCCGAGGAGCATCGCGAAACGTTTTATACCGGCTCGCGCGACAGCGGGCGCATCCTCGAACCGGTGCCATTGTCGCCTGAGGAGATCAAGCAGGGCAACGCCAGAACCAAGATGTCGGAGATGTATTTCCAGCAGCTCTTCGAGCTGCGGCGGAAGCAGCCCGGCGATGACCTGACGACGCAGCTCGTGCAGGCGGAGGAGGACGGCCACAAGCTCAGCAACGAAGAGCTGACCGCCAACATCATCCTTCTGTTCGGGGCCGGGCACGAGACGACCGTCAACCTGATCGGCAACGGCCTGCTGGCGCTCCACCGCAACCCCGATCAGCTCGCGCTGCTCAAGGCCAATCCCGGCCTGATCACCAACGCCATCGAGGAATTCCTGCGCTACGATTCCTCCGTGCAAATGACCGGGCGGGCTGCCCTGGAGGACATCGATCTCTGCGGCAAGCGCATACCCAAGGGCGAGGCCGTGCTGTGCCTGCTGGGCTCGGCCAACCACGATCCGGCTGTCTATCCCGACCATCCGGAGCGGCTTGATATCGCCCGTCCCAATGTGAAACCGCTGTCCTTCGGCGGCGGCATCCATTTCTGTCTCGGCGCCCAATTGGCGCGGATCGAGGCCGAAATCGCGATCTCGACGCTGCTCCGCCGCCTGCCGGACCTGCGGCTGGATGACGCGGAAAATCCACAGTGGCGGCCGACCTTCGTGCTGCGGGGGCTACGGCGCCTGCCGGCGAGCTGGTAACCTTCTCGCTCCTCCCAGCGGCCGCAGTGTGATACCGCTGTGACTTCGCCATACTTCTCTCTATATATTGGGTTGCTCCGGCGCCGTATTGGCCACGCGCGCCGGGGCGGGGCTCAAAGGGAGACACCGTGCAGACGACGCTGCTCGGCCTGGCAATCGCGTTCATTCTTGCGCTGATCGCCGCGCTGGTCGGACCGTACTTCATTGACTGGAACCAGTTCCGTCCGCAATTCGAGGCAGAGGCGACGCGAATCATCGGCGCGCCCGTGCGCATCGGCGGCGAGCTTGACGCGCGGCTGCTGCCGGCGCCGCAGCTTCGGTTGCGTTCGGCCGTGATCGGCGGCGACAACGATCGCGGCAAGGTCCGGGCCGACAAGCTCGACGTCGAGTTCAGCCTGGGTTCGCTGATGCGCGGCGAATGGCGCGCCACGCAGCTCACCGTCAATGGCATGTCGGTGGACCTCGGTCTGGACCAGAAGGGACGGATCGATTGGCCGGCCTCGCAGGGCACGTTCGACTTCGCCTCGCTTGCGATCGATCGCGTCAACCTCACCGGCCGCATCGCCCTGCATGACGCGGCGAGCCACAGCACGCTGGAACTGCGCGACATCGCCTTCAGCGGCGATGTCCGCTCGCTTGCCGGCGCGATCCGCGGCGATGGCAATTTCACGTTCGACGGCTCCCGCTATCCGTTCCGGATTTCCTCCGGCCAGAGCGCCGATGGCAGCGGCACCCGCGTGCATGTCAACATCGACCCCGGCCAGCGCCCGCTGTCGGCTGATCTCGACGGCGTGCTCACCTTCGAGTCCCGCGCGCCACGCTTCGAAGGCGTGGTGGCGCTGGCCTCTCCGCCCGCATCAAAGAATGATGACGCCGCGCCGACGCCCTGGCGTATGGGAGCCAGGGTCAAGGCCGATTATTCGGCGGCGCGGCTCGAGCAGATCGAGATCAGCTATGGCAATGAAGACCGCGCGCTGAAGCTTGCGGGCGCGGGCGACATCCGCTTCGGCGCTTCGCCGCTGCTGCGCGCCTCGCTCTCGGCTCGGCAACTCGATGTCGACCGCTTTGCCACGAAGGACAATAATGCTGAGCCGGTTCGTGCGCTGCCGGCGCTGCGCGCGCTGCTGTCGGGCGTTCCGCACGTCGCGCTGCCGTCGCAGATCGAATTTTCGTCCGAGAAAATCATGCTCGGCGGGCGGCCGCTGCAGGATATCGCGGCCGAGCTTCACGGCGACGACAAGGGCTGGACGGTGCGGCGGCTCGATTTCCGCGCACCGGGCGCCACGCGCGTCTCGCTCAGCGGTGCTGGCCCGCAAAGCGCCCAGTCCGACAGCTTCAAGGCGGCGCTCAATGTGGAGTCTTCCGATCCCGATGCGCTGATGGCCTGGCTGCAGGGCCGCAGCGATCTGCTGTCTCGCAATCAAAAACCGCTCAAGCTGCGCGGCGACGTCACGGTCGCCGCAAACGGCTTTACCGTCGACGCCATGAAGGCCGAGATCGATGGTGGCGCGATCACCGGACGTGTCGCGGTGTCGTATCCCGGCGGCAATAGCGGCGCGAAGGTCGACGCCAACGTGAAGGCCGACCGGCTGGACCTCGACGCGGCCACCGCCGTCATACGCTCGCTGGCGGGACCGCAGGCCGAATGGCCGGAGGAAGCGCAGCTCTCGCTTGACATCGGCCGTGCGATTTCGGCCGGGCAGGAGCTGCGTCCGCTGCAGGCCAAGCTCGGCTATGGACCGAAGATGGTCTCGCTCGAGCGGCTGAAGATCGGCCAGCCGGACAGCGTGACGATCGAGGGCACCGGCAATTTCGATCGCATCAACGCGACCGGAAAGCTCGCGCTCAACGCAAACGCTGCGTCGCTCAGCCAGTTGACCGGTCTGGCCTCATCGTTCGCGCCATCAGCGGCATCGCGCCTCAACACGCTGGCTGCGGTTCCCGGTCCGGCGCGGCTGAAGCTCGCGCTTGATCTCGACAAGGGACAGGCCGATCGCGGCAGCCTTCGCGCCGCGTTGGATCTCGACGCGCCCCAGCTCAAGGGCTCCGCCACGGTGACGGCGAAGCCGCTGGTCGCCGCGATCCGCAGCACCGATCTCGATGCCCTCAGCCGCAGCGATCTCGGTGTCGACGCCAGATTTTCAGCGGGGCAGGGGCGTACAATGCTTGCGCTGCTCGGGCTCGATCGCGTCATCACGGTCGGCGACGGCCCCGCGCAATTCGAAGGCTCGGTCAACGGCGCCTGGCGCGCGCCGTTGCGGCTGAAGGCGAGGATGTGGGGCGCGGGCCTTGATGCCGACGCCGAAGGCTCGGCCGAGCCATGGGACGAGGCGAAGAAGGCCAGCATCAACCTGCGGGTCAGGAGCGCCGACATCAGTCCGCTGCTCGATCTGAAGTCGTCGGACACGCCGGTGAACGGCGTCCGCCTGTCGTCGCGCGTCTCGCTTGCCGGCAACAGGCTGTCGTTTGACGACCTCGACAGCATCGTCGGCGGCTCGCGGCTGCGAGGCCGTGTCGCGCTCGCCATGGGGGATGAGAAGAACATCGAGGGCGAGATCGGGCTCGACCAGGTCACGCTCGCACCGGTGTTCGCGTTTGCGATCGGCGCCGGCGGGCATGATCCGGCCGAGCCGCTCGGCGGCGGCGTGCTCAAGGGCTGGCGCGGCAACATCGTCTTCCAGGCGTTGCGCGGCGAACTGCCGGGCGGCAGCGAATTGCAGCCGGTGAGCGGCACGATCAAGAGCGACGGCCAGGCGCTGACCTTTGAGGCCCTCAAGGGCAAGATCGGCGGCGGCGATCTCAGCGCCGCCATCGATGCAAGGCCGAGTGCGAACGGCATCACCGTCAATGCGAGCGTGCAGCTTAATGGCGTCGATGGCACGGCATTGAGCTACCGAAATCTCAGCATGCCCAAGGGCCGCGCCTCGTTGCAGATGACATTGATGAGCCAGGGCCGCAGCGCCGCGGCGCTGACCGGCGCGGTGTCCGGCAGCGGCACAATCACGTTGGAAGCGGCGCGTATTGCCGGGCTCGATCCGCGCGCCTTCGACATCGCGATCCGCGCCAGTGAGAATGGTCAGGTCTCGGATGATGCGCGGCTGAAGCAGATCGTCGAGCAGGCGCTCGCAAACGGCGCGCTGTCGGTCGCCTCAGCCCAGCTTCCGTTCAACATCCGCGACGGGCGGATTCGTGTCGGCGCCAGCACGCTCGCGGCCAATGGCGTCAATGCCACGATCTCCGGCGGCTACGACATTCCGGCCGACCAGGCCGACATCCGCGCCGCGCTGGTGCCGACCGCGATCACCGCGGCGAGCCGGCCGGAAATCCAGTTGTTCGCGGTGGGCACGCCTGATGGCCTCACCCGCAGCGTCGATGTCGCGGCGCTGTCGTCCTGGCTCGCGGTGCGTGCGATCGACCGCGAGACCAGGCGATTGGATGCGATTGAGCGCGGCGAGCCGCCTCCAACGTTCCAGCCGACGCCACCGCTGATCCCGCCGCAGGAGCCGGCGGAAGCTCCCGATGCGAGCGCGACGATCCCGCCAGCATCAACCGACGTACCGATCCCGGGCCGCGATCCGCGCAAGGGAGCGCAAAAGCCAAAAACGAGCGCACCGCGTCCGCCGCTGGCGCAGCCGCCGGCCAGCACACCAGCCGCCAATCCGCCTGCGTCAGTCGCGAGCCAGCCGCAGCTCGCCCCATTGCCGCCGCCGATCGACGTCAAG
>NZ_PSRR01000043.1 GCF_004296405.1 Bradyrhizobium sp. Leo170 | reverse complement strand
TGAGACTGCAGCGCGTTCAGTTCAGCCAGCTGACGTTGGTTGTTGCTAGATTTTCCTTGATCTCCCGGTGCACACGTCGTGCACACGCACCCTACTAACCGATTGAAAAACCTGAACCTTCGCTCCAATCCATCATGGGGGCGACAGAGAATTTCCATTCCATCTCAATTGCTTACCCACAACGCCGGTTCAATGCAACATGATGCTTTTGATAACCTTGCCCGTCTGATCCAACTAAAATATCGAAAACAACCCCATGCAAAGTAGCACCCCAGTTGGGATCGTCGCCTATCTCTCTTTTTTCTACCTGCATCGATCCACGGAAACCCTCTAAGTCATTGGCGCATGCGACGCCTAATCCCAGCAGCCATGTTCTCACGGCTTGCTTCGTGATCGTAGGTCGCAGCCAGTCCCATCAGGAGCTTTGAGGACACAAAGGGATGCGAAACTTGGAGCGCCTCGCCCCATTTGCGATACTTCTCTGCCAAATCGCGCTCCTGATCGCCGCCTTCGCCGCGCCAATGAACACCGCGTGAATTATACACGCCGGTATGAGCGCCATGGATTATCTCTTCGGATTGGACATCCTCCATGACATCGCGGACTGGCTCGCATGGCCACACACCGTCCTTGCCGATGGGGGGGGCGGACAAGAGTCGGCCGATGGAGGTATCGCCGACCTTGGCGCGCCCCAGCTCTGCAGAGGCGGCGAACAGTCGCAACCCACTTCGCCAGGTATTCTGCTTTCAGCTCGCCAAGCTCATCGTGCCCGGGAATCCGGTGCAGTGCGTCCAAAAGTTTATAGCTGCGTTCGGCCATCGATTTCACATGGTCGGGCGAAACCTGCAATTCGGGGGGATCGGTAGCCCCGTCGTTGCGCTTGTAAGTCCACGCGATCGCTTGAGCGAATTGTTCGGGGTGCGCTTCGATATACCGTTCCAGATTCGGGATGCCATACGCATCTTTCCTTCGCTCCCAACGCCGCGCCAATGCATCGATGTAGGCGAACTCTAACCCCGCCTTTTGATCGAGGGTCAGTGCCGCGCTGCCGTTCAGGCTCTTGAAGGCCGCTTCGACATGGTAGTGTTCCAGCATGTAATGCCCGGGCGGCTCGCCGCCGCCCTGCGCCATGGCGAGCAGCAAACGATAAAGGACCTGCGCATCGAGTTTCTGCGGCTCATACCCGATGCAGGAGAAGGCGGCCCGGGGGCGGTCGGCCTTTAATAGGCGCTCAACAGCTTCATTGTTTTCGCTATCGGAATCGTGAATCCATTCCGGCGCAACCTCGTTCCAGTATTTGGCCGAAAGCGCGTTGCGCTGCTGCCTGAGCTCCGACCGCGATGCTCAACCTATCCTGAACCAGTTCGCCCATGAGGCAGCCGAAGCCGCCATGTTGTGGCCCGAGCAAGTTTTCGGTGGGAATCTGCACATCCTCGAAAAACAGCTCGGACGTGTCACCCGACCATTGCCCGATCTTGTCGAGATTCCGACCGCGCTTCAAACCAGGCATCGTGGCTTGCCTGCGCTACGGTCCTTGATGCTCCGCATGACGAAGTTCCGTCGAGCTTGGCGTGCTCATTGCCCCAAGAACGGTCCGTCCTCACCTGCGCTGGTTGTAGACGTCGACGCAAACGGCTGCGAGCAGCACCAATCCCTTGATCACCTGTTGGTAGTCGATCCCGATGCCAAGGATCGACATTCCATTGTTCATGACGCCCATGATCATAGCACCGACCACGGCGCCACCGACCCGGCCAACACCGCCATAGGCGGAAGCACCGCCAATGAAGCAGGCGGCGATGACGTCGAGTTCGAAGCCGGCGCCGGCCTTCGGCGTCGCCGTGTTGAGGCGCGCGGCGAAGACGAGGCCGGCCAGCGCGGCCAGGACGCCCATGTTGACAAAGGTGAGGAAGGTGAGCCGTTCGGTCTTGATGCCCGACAGTTTTGCCGCCTTCGCATTGCCGCCCACGGCGTAGATCTGCCTGCCGATCACCGTTCGCCGTGTGAGAAAACCATAGAGCGCGATCAGCGCGGTCATGATCACGAGGACGTTCGGCAATCCGCGATGCGAAGCGATCAAGTAGGTGAAATAGAGCACCGCGCCCGCTAGCACGGCACTCTTCGCGACAAAGAACGCATAAGGCTCGACCTCAATGCCATGCGATTGCTCGCGCGCACGGCTCTTCGCGCTGGCATAGACCAGTGCCAGCGCCAGCACTGCGCCAATAAACAGCGAGGTCGGATACAGCGTCCCGACCCCGGGAAGCAGCTCCGGAATGAATCCCGACGACAGTTTCTGGAAGGTCGGCGGAAACGGTCCAACCGATTGCCCCTGTAGCAGCGCAAGCGCAAGCCCCTTGAACACCAGCATGCCTGCCAGCGTGACGATGAAGGATGGAATGCCGAAATACGCCACCCAATAGCCTTGCGCCGCCCCGATCGACGCGCCGACCAGCAGACAGGCGATGAATGCCGCGGGGTAATCGACGTGATAGCGAACCATCAGCACGGCGGCGACCGCCCCGATGAAGCCGGCCACCGACCCGACCGACAAATCGATATGGCCGGTGACGATCACGAGCAGCATGCCCAGTGCCATGATCACGATATAGCTGTTCTGCAGCACCAGATTGGTGAGATTGAGGGGCTGCAGCAGCGTGCCATCGGTCATGAACTGGAAGAACAGCATGATCGCGAACAGCGACAGCAGCATGCTGTAATTGCGCAGATTGTTTTTGATGAATCCAGCGTGCCCGCGCTGCTCTGGAAGTGAAACCGTCTTGTCGGTCATGGCTGCATTCCACCCGCTTGCATCTTGTTATGTTCGACGACGATTTGTACGGCCTTGTTGCGCATGATCGCACGCATGATCTTTTCTTGCGTCGCGTCCGCGGCGGCGAATTCGCCGACGAAGGCGCCGTCGTTCATCACGCAGATCCGATCGCAAATTCCAAGCAGCTCCGGCATTTCCGAGGAGATCACCACGATGCCCTTGCCGGCCTCCGCCAATTCGTTGATGATACAATAAATCTCATACTTCGCGCCGACGTCGATCCCGCGGGTCGGCTCGTCCAGGATCAGAACCTTTGGGTCCGTCATCAGCCACTTCGACAGCACCACCTTCTGCTGGTTGCCGCCGGAGAGATGGCCGGTTTCCTGGTAGACATCGGAGCACCGGATGCGCATCCGATTGCGATAGTCACTCGCCGCTTTCAGCTCCCTGATGTCGTCAATGACCCATCGCGATGCTACCTGGAAAAGGCTCGCGAGCGTGATGTTCTTGCGCACGTCGTCGGCGAGGATCAGCCCGAGCTGCTTGCGGTCTTCGGTCACATAAGCGAGGCCCGCGTCAATCGCCGCGGAGACGGTCGCAAGGCTGACCTCGCGGCCGTCCAGTTGCACACGCCCGCTGATATTGTAGCCCCACGCCCGACCGAACAGGCTCATGGCGAATTCGGTGCGTCCGGCGCCCATCAGGCCGGCGATGCCCACGATTTCGCCATGCCGCACGTGAAAGCCGACGTTCTTGATCACTTGGCGCTCCGGATGGAGCGGGTGATGCACGGACCAGTTGTCCACCACGAGCACGGGGTGCCCAATCCTGACCTCGCGCGGCGGAAAGCGATGGGCGAGATCGCGATCGACCATGCTGCGAATGATGCGGTCTTCCTCCACCTGCTCGGTCCGGCAGTCGAGCGAGTCGACGGTACGGCCATCGCGCAGGACGGTGATGCGGTCGGCGATGCGGGCGACCTCGTTTAACTTGTGCGAAATCAGGATCGAAGCGATGCCCTGTTCGCGGAAGGCCACAAGCCGGTCCAGTAACGCTGCGCTATCGGCTTCGTTGAGACTGGCAGTGGGCTCGTCCAGGATCAATAGACGTACACGCTTGGAGAGCGCTTTGGCGATCTCGACCAGTTGCTGCTTGCCGACCCCGAGATCGGTGATGAGCGCATCCGGCGACTCGCGCAAGCCAACCTGGGTCAACAGATCCCGCGTGCGCCGATATACCGCGTCGCGGTCGATAACGCCGAACCGCGCCGGCGGATGCGACAGAAAGATGTTCTCTGCGATCGACATCAGCGGAATCAGCGCGAGCTCCTGGTGGATGATGATGATCCCGAGCGCCTCGGAATCGTTGATGTCGCGAAAGCGCCGCTCTTCGCCGTCGAAGACATGGTGCCTTCATAGTCGCCGTAAGGATGGACGCCGCTGAGCACCTTCATCAGCGTCGACTTGCCGGCGCCATTCTCACCCACGAGCGCGTGAATCTCGCCGGCCTCGACGGTGAAGTTGACGTCGCGCAGCGCCTGTACGCCCGCAAAGCTCTTGCTGACGCCGCGCATTTCTAGCATTGCCGTCATCAGATCAAATCCTGCAGCAGAGTTCCTCAGGCGAGATGTTGTCCGGCAGGCGTGACCCTGCACGCCTGCCGGACGCCATCCGCTCACTCGAATTGCGAGCGCTTGTAGTAGCCGCTGTCGATCAACACGCCGTCCCAGTTGCTCTTGTATACCACCACCGGCTTGAGCAGATAGGACGGCACCGCCTTGACGCCGTTGTTGTAGGTCTTGGTGTCGTTGACGGGGACCTCCTTGCCGCTGAGCGCCGCATCGACCATGTCAGCCGTCACCTTCGCGAGATCACGTGTGTCCTTGAAGATGGTGGAATATTGGTCGCCGCGGAGCATCGCCTTGATCGACGGCACCTCTGCATCCTGCCCGCTGACGATCGGCATTGGCTGCTCGGGCGTGCCGTAGCCGACGCCCTTCAGCGAGGAGATGATGCCGATCGAAAGACCGTCATAGGGCGACAGCACCGCATCGACACGCTTCTTGCCGTAGAAGGCGCTGAGCAGATTGTCCATGCGGGACTGCGCGGTCGCGCCGTCCCAGCGCAAGGTCGAGACCTTGTCCATGCCCATCTGTTTGCTGCCGACGACCAGCTTGCCGCTGTCGATATAGGGCTGCAGCACCGACATCGAGCCGTTGTAGAAGAAGTACGCGTTGTTGTCGTCGGGCGAGCCGCCGAACAGCTCGATGTTGAACGGACCCTTGCCCTCCTTGAGTCCAAGCCCCTGCTCGATCGACTGCGCCTGGAGCACGCCGACCTGAAAATTGTCGAAGGTCGCGTAGTAGTCGACGTTCGGCGTGTCGCGGATCAAGCGGTCATAGGCGATCACCGTGATGCCCTTGGCCTTGGCCTGCTTCAGCACGTCCGAGAGCGTGGAGCCATCGATCGCCGCGATCACCAGAACCTTGGCTCCCTTGGTCACCATGTTCTCGATCTGGGAGAGCTGGTTGGGAATGTCGTCTTCCGCGTATTGCAGGTCGGTGCCGTAGCCGCGCTCCTTCAACACCTTGACCATGTTGTTGCCGTCATCGATCCAACGCGCCGACGACTTGGTCGGCATGGCGATGCCGACCGTCGCCTTCTG
Source organism: Bradyrhizobium sp. Leo170 (assembly GCF_004296405.1). Classification (GTDB taxonomy): domain Bacteria; phylum Pseudomonadota; class Alphaproteobacteria; order Rhizobiales; family Xanthobacteraceae; genus Bradyrhizobium. Next base: position 32,608 of record NZ_PSRR01000043.1, on the reverse strand, counting down.
CGCAAGCGCGCCGCTGCTACATATCGCGGCGGCGAGGCACGCCAGCGCGAGCATACGGAACGTCGTCTTCAACTTGAGCATGTTTCACTCCCTTCGGTTTTAGGAACGTTTCTCGTTGCGGTGCGGTTTTGGTCGTCGAAGATCTCCTAAAAGCGGGCGAGCCTGATATCCGGCTCCGCGCGGCCGTGCGCGGCGACCTTAAGGACGAACGTGCGCCCGTGATCCGGATCGGCGGCACGCGCCGCCTCATCCATGTCCTGCCAGGCCGAGGTAACCAGGAGGCGCGACAAATCCTGCCCGACGAAGGCCGGGCAGCTCGCCTGCCGCGCCGGAACGTGCAGGCAGCGCAGGTGCTCACCTTGCGGACTGTAGACGTCGACGCAACCGCCGCCCCAGCGCGTTCCAGATCAAGCCATCGGCATCGACCACGGCACCGTCAAGGCCGCCAATGCCGCGATGCTCTAGCAGAGCTTCGGGCGCGCCGCGCGGCAGACCGGTCGCGGGATCGAGCGCCACGCGATAGAGCTCATTCTTGGCTGTATCGGCGAAATAACCGATCCCGCCGTCAGGCGAGAAGCAGATCGCGTTAGGAATGGTGATATTGGCGAATAGCTTTGAGATTTCGCCGCAATGGAGCGCATAGATGCTGCCGGCACCAGCCTCGGCTTTTCTCCCCATCGTGCCGATCCAGAACGTTCCGGACGGATGCACCCGCGCGTCGTTGGATCGGCTGCGCGGATTGTCGGCCTCGAGCGGACGATAGAGCGTCATAGCGCCGTCGCGGATGGAGCGGATATAAAGACCGTCTTCCGCCGCGATCAGCTGATGTTCGGCATCGATGCGTGCAAGCGCGCTGGCCATTTTGCCGAGACGATGGATGCGCACTTGTCCGCTCACGAGGTGAGCCTCGAACAGCTTGCCCTCGAGGATATCGAACCACCAGGCAGTATCGGTCGCTGCGTCGTAGGTCGGCCCCTCGCCGAGATGGCAGCGCTCCGCGCATAGGATGGAAGTCGGCACCTGCTCCATCATGTCAGGCTGCCTGCTGAAATAAAGCGGTAGACGCTGTGGTGCCGATAGACGGAGCCGGGCGCCAGCTGCGCGCTTGGAAAGTCTGCCCGGTTGGGCGAGTCGGGCCAGATCTGCGGTTCGAGGCAGATCGCGTCGTACTGCCGGTAGAGCCGGCCGCGTTTCCCGGCAATCGACCCGTCGAGATAGTTTCCCGAGTAGACCTGCAATCCGGGCTGATCGGTCAGGAGCTCGAGGATTCGCCCCGACCGCGGCGCTTCGAGCCGCGCAACAAGGCGCAATTCGCCGGCGCCGTCGAGGCAGAAGTTGTGATCGTAGCCCCGACCGTAGCGCAGCTGGGTATCGTCGCGGCGGATCCGGTCTCCTATCGGTGTGGGGCTACGGAAATCGAACGGCGTATCGGCAACCGCGCGCGGCGGCCCCGGCAACGGAATCGCGCCCGAATCGATCGCGAGGAAATGATCGGCAGCGATCGTGAGCCGATGATCCAATATGGCCAGGCCGGACGCGGCGCCTTCGAGATTGAAGAAGCTATGATTGGTCAGGTTGACGATCGTCGAACGGTCGACGCATGCCTCGAAGCGCACCGACAGCTCCGTCGGGCCGGTCAGCCGATAGGTGACCCCAACACTGAGCCGGCCGGGATAACCCTCTTCACCATGGTCGCTGACATAGGCAAGCGTAACCATGGGCTCGGCGCCGTCCTCGATCTCGATAATCTGCCAGAGCCTTCGGTCAAAGCCCTCTGGCCCGCCGTGAAGAGCGTGCGCGCCGTCATTGGCCGCAAGCCGCGCGACCTCGCCATCGATCTCGAAACGGGCGTTGGCGATGCGATTGGCGTAGCGCCCGACCGTAACGCCGAAGAAGCCCCGCACGTTCAAGTAACCGGTGAGATCGTCATGGCCGAGCACGACGTCGTCGCACGCACCTTGCGCATCGGGCACGATCAGCGCCTGAAGTGCCGCGCCATAGGTGATGATATGCGCTTCGAAGCCCCGTGCACCCAGAAGCACCGCGCGCTCAACCGGACGACCGTCCGCCAGCGTGCCGAAGACATCCCGTGCAATGCGTGGGGCTGTGTTGGCCATGGCTCAGCCTTCGAACACTTCGACGATCCGGCGTCGGCCCGGCCCATCGGTCGCGGCGATGGCGGCAATATGCTGATCCCGCGCAATCTTGCCGAAGCCAACAATAGCGACACGCGGTGCTGTCATGGTCCTTCCCGCGCTTCAACTGACAGTGCTTCTTGAGCCGATGAGTTCGCCTTTGCCGTGCCTTCGTGCCGGCGCATGCCGTTGTGGATGACCTTGATCATGGCCGCCGCGGCCGTTTCAGCATCGCCCACCGCGATGGCGTCGACGATGCGTTGATGCCAAAGCAGCACGGTTTCGCGATCGCCCGCTTCGAGCGGCGCACTGAGCAGAAACGACGCGCGCAACGCCGCCTCGATCACATGACCGATCGAGCGCATGAACAAATTGCCGGATGCGTTGGCGACGGCGATGTGCAAGGCAAGGTCGGCATCGGCAAAGCCGACGGAGTCCGAGGCCTCCCGCCGCATCCGATCGAGGCTGCGCTGAAGCTCCAAGATATCGGCTTCCGAGCGTCGCGCTGCCGCGAGCGCCACCGCCCGCGGTTCGACCGCCAGGCGAATCTCCGCGAGGTCGCCGAGGAAACGCTTGTCTATGCCCGCGTCGAGATGCCAGGCGAGCACATCGGCATCGAACATGTTCCACGCGCCGCGCTCCCGCACGACAGTGCCGACCCGCGCCTTGGTGCTGAGCAGCCCCTTGGCCACCAGCGTCTTCACGCTCTCGCGCAGCACTGGGCGTGAGACACCGAACATCGCGGTGAGTTCGGCGTCACCGGGCAGCCGGGTCCCTTCCGCATAGCGGCCGGCGATGATGTCAGTGCCAATGCTGCGGGCCACCTCGGCATGATTAGAATGGGCGCGCCGCGTCGGAATCACGACAAGCTGCGAAGTCATGGGTTTGCCCCAGCACTGGCGACCGCCGAGCGATGCGCCACCGCGGTCATTGCCCGCTGCAGCGCGATCGAGGCGAACGGCAGGATGCGCGCCACGAGGTTGGCGACGTAACGATAGCTGCACGAAAGGCTTTGAGAGGCATGAGGCGCGTTCTCCCGAAATGCTTGTTTCCGGGTGCTCTCCGCCGGCGTAGCGGTGGCATGGCACCTTCGGGCTGCTCGTTTGAGGCAGCTAAGCCAATATTTCACGCCAGGAAGGCCCTGACTAGTAATATTATTTTACTATTTAGGCCCGATTCCAGCCGGGAAATACAAATCGCCTCGCCCACGACAACGGCCCCTTTTGGCGTCGGGCTCCGACGAGCCTATTCGAAACACGCCGGAGTCTTCTGCAATGCACGTTCGGTGACGGCCGATTCAGGCAAAGCAGATTCGTTCTGCTCGGTGTCCGGCCAGGACCACCAATGGTTTGCGCTGACGAGCAAACGGCCAGCTACAAGGAAACGATGCCGCTATCGGATTTACGCGACAGCACCATCCTCCTTGCTGGCCCTGCTGAAGCTCGACACGATAGAAGGCTGCCTGTTTGGCAAAAACCCAGGCGGCCTGATCGAGATATGGCGGTTGCAGGACGAGGGATCTCCCGGTGCACACGTCGTGCACATGCTGCCCACTAACCAATTGAAAAATTTGAATTCTCGCTCCAGCCCATCATGGGGGCGCAGCGTCTGCTTCGGCGGCGCGGGAGCGCTACCGCCTTCGCCGCACCGAACCAACTTGCGTTACCTTCCTCAATCATCCGCATGGTGCAAGGCGTAAGGCGCTCGGCGCTATGTCGCCGGCCAAGCGAGTGTTCGACTGGCTTCCGTTTGCCGATATCAGCCAGCTTCCGCGATTCAACAACAAATTGAAGTTGCGTCCGTTGAGGCCGAGCCGCAGCCTCAACGACACGTTCGTGCGCAGGTCCGCCGACTATTGGCGGGCGAGCCGGTGCTGCTCCTCCGGCGTCAGTTTCCGCAATTGATCGTCCGTCAACTGCCCCACGCCCACATACTGGACCGAACTCGTCGGATCGTAGCTCTGTCGACCTTGGTCACGTCGACGGCGCTCCTCACCGCCATCCGGCGAGGTCCCGTCGCCGCCGCCGAACCCGAGGAATTCGACGATGATGATCGACGGACGGTCGTTGGTGCTGGGCGCGATTGGTTGAGCCTGTTGCGTCGCCGCCGTCAGGTTGCTGCTGGTGGACAATGCCGCGACCGGCGGCGCCTGCACCGTGGGCACGCCGGTGACATTGCCCTGCGCCTGGATGTTGGCGGCGTTGATGATCTGCAACGCCGCGAGGTTGACGTTGCCGGAGGAGCGAATCCCCGCCTCGCCCGCATCGATCGTGCCGAGCGGTGCAATCAGATCGACATTGCCCGCTGCGACACCTGGGATGGGGTTGAGGGTCGCGATGCCCGCACCTGAGGACGGCACGTTTGGCGACAGAGTCACGGCGCCATAATTGTCGTAAACGCGCTTCGCTGGCGTGTAGACGATCGTGCTCTTTGCGCCGCGGCCGGCGTTGATGTCGCCTTCCGCCGACCAGGCGAGGATGTCGCCGCCGAACGTCGTCATGATGCGCGACAGGCCGAGCAGCACGGAACCCTTCGAATAGAAGCCGATATCGCCTGTCCCTTGCGTCACCACGCCCGCCGTGGACGGCGGCACCTGGCCTTCGACGCCGACGACGATCTGGCCGCCCGGGGCCATGAGCTCGATATCGCCGCCGAACAGCGTCTTCACGCCCGAGCCGCCGAAGAGGGTGATGTCGCCGGCGCGCGCGATTTCGTTTCCTTGCGCATCCTTGTCCGGGAACAGCGCCGCGATCATCTGGCGGCCGCGCAGGTAAGAGCCGTAGCGGCTGCTGGCGGGGTTGTTGTATTCCCGGCCACCCTCGCGCAGCTCCGCATAATAGACCTGCCGCAGGAAGATGCGCTGCTGCTCCGGCGCGAGGCCGTCGAAATAGGCCAGTGCCTCTTTATCCGTGCCGGTGAAGCCGTAGCGTTCCGCCAGCCAGTCGGACAATTCCTTCGCATAGATCTTGGCGGCCTTGCCCGGCTGGTCAGCAAGCGGACGGGCGGGATCGGCGAGGTTGACCGGGTCGAGATAGCGGGCGCGGATCGCATTCCAGTCCGCGCCCTCCATTCCGGCCATCATGGTGATGGACGCGCCGTCGCGCTTGTCGTTGCTGATGATCGCGCCCACGGAGGTGACGGAGGCCTTGTCCTCCATCTGGATGCCATGGCCCGCCGTGATTTCCAGCGCGCCGGGGCCGGCGACCGTCACATTGCTGTAGACGATGTCGCCGCCGGCCTCGACCAGGGACATATCGGTCAGATTGCTATGCACCGACACGATATCGGCGCCCAATATGTCGCCGCCGGCGCGCATCGACACCGGCGCGCCGGCTTCATACCAGGTCAGGATGTTGCGATTGAACCCGAACACTGCCGCTTTCCCCTTCATGTCGCGAACGGCCCCGGTCTCGAGGCCGACAATATCGCCCGACACGGCATAGAAACGCGACGGGGTTGCATTGCCGGCATGGAGCGCGGCGTCGAGCGGCGTATTGGGACCGAAAGCGAACAGCGTTGCGATACCCTTAGTGCCATCAGCCGATAGATTGTGCGCCAGCAACGTTGGATCGGCACCATTGCTGTAAGTGCGATAGCCCGCGAAGGCCGGGCGGAAGGGCGTCGGCAGCGCGGTGTCCGCGCCCGAAATGCTGATGCTGTAACTGTGGGTGGGGGCATAGATCGAGCCGCCGGCCAGCAGTTCGAGCTGGCCTTTCGGCGATGGCGCGAGCAGCAGGCCCGAGGCTTGGGGCCCATTGGTCACGTCGAAAGCGCCCTGGCCCAGTTTGATATCGCCGCTGGCGGCGACAGCGCTCAGGATGGAGGGATAGATGAAATATTGGTAGCTAGGGGTAACACCCGCCGGCAGATCCTCCACGCTGACATTGCTGCCCCCAGCGCTGCCCCGCATTTGCGCATTCGGCGTGAGAGTGGGCGTCAAATCGCCGCCGGCGGAGAACAGATTGATGGCGGTATTCCGGGTCCAGAGCGAGAACCAGCCCTCGCCCTGGCCGCTAAAGGCTGCGCCATTATAGGTGAAGGGGGACGTATTCACGAGGCCCACACGGCCCGGATCGCCCGCGCCGCCCAGTACGAGGTCGCCGCGCGTATCGATAGTGGCGACGGCGTCGCCCAGCATCAGCACCGGCCCGCCCAAGGGGATGCCGCCGGCGGCGACGAACGGATCATCCGGACGAATGCCGCCGCCATTCGCGCTATAGCCGTCCTTGATGCCGCCGAGCGCGCCACTTTCAAACGCGACCGCGCCGCGCAGATTGGTGAAGACGCCGTTGAGGTCGAGAAGATGCGAGACCGGCCTCGGATATGTCGCCGTGACGGACTCCAGATCGGAATTGAATGAACCGCCGGCCTTGATCGAGAGATCGCCGCCGCCCGTCAGCACGAGATCGCCGCCGACCACACGCCCGGTCGAGCCGACCGCCGCGACCAGCCCCTGCGATCGCGCCGAGCGATTGGCGCTGGTGTTGCGGGCGGCATCGCCGCGCGCATCGACCACGCCGGCATTGCCGCCGGCGATGATATCGACATTGCCGCCGCCCAGCGCGCCAAAGCCGGTGAAGCCGACCAGACGTGGCGTGGCGCCCCCTGCGTCGGAGCTGTTCACATAAGTGCCGAAATTGATCCACCAGCTCGTGGCGATGTCATTCACCCCAGCCGTGCCGCTGTTACCCTGCCGCCACAGCCAATTGCCGACCGCGCTGCTGGAATAGAGGGCTGCTTGAAATTTCTCCTTTGTAGCGCTGGCCGAGTCCTTGTCCCAGCTATCGCCACTCACATTGCGGCCGGCGGAAACCAGCAGATTGCCGCCCTGATCGGGATACCACGCCCGATAAGCCGCCAGCGCGGCGCTGTAATCCATGCTTTCATTGACCGTGCCGAGAATGGAATCGGTACCGGCGCGTGTGCCGCGCGGCAGGTTGAAACCCGCGTTGGCGGTCTCGCCGCCTGGCAGCGCGGTCGGCGTACCCGCCGTATAGACGCCGAACATCGACATCATGCGCACATCGCGGCTCGCGAGCAGATTCAGATCGCCGGTGCCGGTGCGCAGCACACTGTAGAGTGGGTATTCCGGGCTGTAGGTGTAGGTCTTCGTGCCACCGCCGCCGCCGCCAACGCAGAAATCGCCAAGTCCGCAGAGTTCTTCCAGACTGACACCAAGAGCCGCTTCTATCGAGGGAAAGCCGGTATAGGCCAAGAATTCTTCCAGCGTCATTCCCTCTACGGCTGGATCGCCCCAAATGTCGGATACGAAAGCCTTCGTGAATCTCAAGACAGATGAATCTTGCACAGAGCCACGCATCCCATAATGCGTATCCGCCAGCACGATATCGCCCTTGCCGGCCACATCGAGCGCCCGCACATCGGCGGAGCCGAGATCCGCTCCCGCCACCACCGTGGTGCTCCATGATGTCGCCCCTTCGGGCAGCATCGGCGCCAGCGCCCAGTTGCGGCGGTTCTGGCGTCCGTCGGCATCGACCGGCCATAGATTGACCGGCTTGTCGTCCACCAGCTCCACCTTGGTCTGGGACGGGATCAGCGCGCCGCGCGCCAGCGTGATGCGCTGGCGGGTAGCGAGCATCACCGGCAGCGGCACGCCCTTGGGCCAAGTGAAGGCCGCCATCTTGGCATCCGCATTAAGGCGCGTGCCCGCGCCGAGCCGCGCGCCCGGCGTCAAGGTCAGGGCCTCGCCCAGCACGGTGCCCGCCTTGATGAGTGTGCCTGATGATGTCACCACATCCGCCGCCAGCACCTGCCCCGCCACCAGCGTCAGATTGCCGTCAAGCACCATCGCGACCGGCAGAACCGTGCCTGCCGGCAATGTCGCCGCGCCGGCCGGGATATCATAATTGAGCACCGCGCCCTGCTGGAACTGCGTTCCCGTATCCAGCACCACGCCATCGATGGGGACCACGATGTCGCCGCCGAACGGCGTCTTGCCGCCGTTCAGATCGTCGCGCCCCTCGGTCAGCACCCAGCCCGCGCCCTTTTCGTCGGGATTGTCAGGCGGCGGCGCGAAGCCGTCATTGATGCTGCCATGGATGTTCAAATCGCCCGCCGCGCGGATGACCAGCACACCCGGCTCGCCGAAGCCGCGCAGCGCCGGGTTGAGACGATTGGCATTGGGGCCGTAGCGATAGTTCGACAGGTCGATATCGCCCGAAACCGTCAGCGCGCCGCCGGGATTGGTCGCCTGGTTGCTGACGATCTCGACGCCGGGACGCAAATGATAATCGCCAAGGCGCTTCAGACGCGCGGTGAGCGACGCATTGCCGAGCGCGGCGTTGATGAAGGCCTGGCTGTGGCCGTCGATGGTGTCGAGATAGGCTTGCGTGATGAGCTGCGGCCGCGCGCCCGACACGTCGGGCAGGTCCGCCAGCGGCGCATCGTCATAGCTGCGGAAGGCATTGACGGCTGTCGTCTTCGCGCCTGATATCGCGGGTGTCCCCAGAATATCGATCGCCACATCATCCGCGCCCACCCGCGCGGCGTTGAGGTCGAGCGTGCCGCGCGCCTTGCCGTCGTTCCTGCCCGCGCCCGTGCCTTGCGCGATTCCGGTTCCGGCGCGCAAATCGATTGCCGCATTGGTCCCAAGCGTGAGCCTGCCTTCGCGGCTCGTCAAATCGACGATGGCCCGGTTCGGACTGTCGATGATCTTGCCATAGCTGTCGAAGCGCATCCCCGTGCCATGCGCGTCGAGCGTGCCGTTGAGGGTGAGGCTGCGCTTGGCGGCAAGCCGGATCGCGCCGACCTGATAACCGCTGGCGTCGATGCGGCCATTGACGGTGAGATTACCGCCATCGACGACGATCTGCACCTCGCGCGCTTTTACCTCGTCGCCAACCGTGAGATCGCCCTGTTTGATCTGGAAGCGCCGCGCGCCGAAGACTTCGCCCGCGTTGAGCCGGCTGTTGAGCCCGGCGAAATCCGCCAGCGTCTGCGCCCGCAACGTCAATTGCGCGGCATCATAGGGGACGATCGTGCCGCCGGCATCATATGCGCCGCTGGCGGAACCGAGGATGGTTCCCGTGAGATCGACATGCCCCGCCGCGGTCCCCAGCGCCGTAACGCTCATCGCGCCGCCGCGATTGTTCTTCGCCGAGAGATCGATGAGCGAACCCGACGCAGCAAGGATGTTTCCGCCCGTGCTGGCCAATATGAGGTCGCCGCCCCAGCTATATTTGGTGACGTCGAACATCTTGACCGCGCGTCCCGCAAGATCGATGCGGGCCTTGTCGGTGAGCGTGATATCCTGCGCGGCGTTGAGCGCCAGCTTGCCGGAGGCAAACGCCAGCGTCGTGCCGATACCGATCCTTTGCGCCGCAAGTTGCAGTTCCGCGCCCAGCGTGTCGCTGCCTGCCGTCTTCCCCGCGCCTGACAGCGTGATCGCGCCGCCCGCCGTGAGGCTATTGACCGAGCCAGCCTCGCCCGTCACGAGCGGGCTGTTCAGCGTCAAGTCGCCGCCGCTATATTGCCAGCCCTTATCGGCCACATAGTCGCCCTGATGGTGATAGACCGCGAGCGACCCCTTGCCGCTGGAGGTGATCCGGTCGCTCGCCGTCAGATTGACGGACGCGAAGCCGAGCGCGAGACGATCGGCGGAAACCAGATTATTGGGCTGGGTGTTGGGCGCATAGCCGAGCAGGATGCGGTCAGCCACGATGTCGAGGCTGCCGTCTCCGAGCAGGTCGCGCATCGCGGCGCCCGGCGCGGCCGGTGTCGAATAGCCCGGAACCGAGCTCTGGCCGGCGGCTATCGCGCCCGCCCAGATGAACTCTCCGGCGGTGATGGTGACCTTGTCATCAGCCGCGCCATAGCCGTAGACGGCGGGGGTGCCGAACACCAGCCGCTGAACCGACGATTTGCCGGTGCCGGTGGCGAGCGTGTTCAATTCGACCGAGCCGAACAGATTGAAGGATTCCCGCGCGTTCAGCACCAGCGTTTCAAGCGCGGGCGTGCCGATGGCGGTGTTGCCCTTGAGCAGGCCCGCCAGCACATCCTGATTGAGCGTCATGCCCGGCGGGAGCTGGCCCGCGGCGCGGGCAGCGGCCAGCCTTTCGCTGGAGCCGAGATTGACCGCCGAGACCCCCAGCACCAGATTGCGCGCGCCATAGCGAAGATTGTCGGCGAGCGTGAAGGCCTTGTCGGTGGAAACGCCGATGGTGCCTTCGGTATAAAGCGTGGTTTCGCCTTGAGCAGACCGTGATGCAGCCGCCGATATCGACCGGCACGCTGCCGGGCTGGGTCGGAGCCAGCAAATTGATCCAACCATTGGACACCGCGAGCATGCTCATGTTGCCGCCGCCGAAAATGAAGCCGTCGCTGGAATCATAGCTCGGCGCGCCACGGCCGATCGTGGTGATCGACGCGCCCTGCTCGACCACGATGCGCCCCTCCCCCGGCCTTGCATCGCTTCCCGCGGCGATCAGAAACACCTCCGGCGCCGACAGCACCGCGCCCGAGCGGACGATCACGGAATTGGCGGGGCCGATAAAGCCCACCTGGGTGCCGCCATAGCTCACCACGGGTACGCCGCCGATCGACAGGCGCGATGCGCCGAAGCCGCTGAGATCGCTGGCATAGAGCGCGACGCCGTTCTTGTCCGTCCCCGCCGGCTTCTGGCCATCGGCAAGGATTTCAATCGGACGATTTGAAGTGATCCCCACCGCCAGTGTGCCGCCGAAGCCAACGCTTCCGGCCTGCGGCGCGAACAGCGCCTTGCCGTCGAATTTGAGGGCGGGCGTATCGCCCAGCCCCGCCCCCGCGCTCGGCATCAGCGCCAGTGTCTTGGCGTCCACGGTCATCATGCCGCGCGCAATGCCGCGCCGCGCCGCATCGGCCAGCACGAAATCATTGTAGCTCTTCTCATTGTAGGACGAATGGGTGCGGACACTTGTCGCAGGGGTGATGATGATCTGGCTCGCCAGCGTGTCGCGCACGCCGGTATTGGCGGTTCCCATGAGCCCCGCCGCGACATAGGAGCCGTTGCCGATGCCGGTGACGCCGGCGAGGCCCATCTGATTGCCGGCGCCGATCTCGACGCGGAACGCGCCCGGCAGCAGCGCATAGGTGGATGGCAGCAGCGTATAGGTGCCCGCCGGCAGGCCGGGTATGCCCGCAGGGATCGTCACCTGCCGCCCGATACCCGGGTTGCCCGCGCCCGCATCGGCGGCAACCGGCGCATAGCCGCCGGCAAAGCCGGGGACGATGGCATAGACGGCATTGCCCGACCGGCTGAAGCCATAGGCGGGATTGGCGTCGGCAAACGCGGCGCGCAGCACATCGACCGAGCCGCCGCGCCCGCTGACGAAGCCCGCGCCGGTGAGGTCACCGCCGCCCGAGAGGTCGAGCGTCGCGCCCTCCCGCACATCGACCGCGACGCCGTAGAGCGAAATCCCGCGCTTGGGCTCATCGCCTGAGCCGCGGGGGCTTATCCCGTCCGGCTGGACCTCCACGCCGTTGTAGCGATAGACGATGCCATCCAGCGTGCCGCCATAGGGCATGGTGAGTCCCGCCGCGCTGACCGAGGTCAGGCTGCCCGGCAGGAAAGTGACTTGGCTCTGGATGCCCTGGGCGGCCGTGAAAGAGGTGGTGCCGATCTGGAGGCTGCCATGGGGCGCACGGACCACGCCGCCCTGATCGATATACGCGGCGCCAAGCATGAGCGTGCCGAAGACGGAATACGGCACATCGGGCGTGGCGCCGCCGATGGAGCGGATCGTCAGCCGGCCGTTCGGGTCGGTGATTTTTACGTCGGTAACGCTCCCGGCGGAGATGGGGATGGCGCCGGCCATGATCCTCGCCGTCGCGCCGGTGGCCGGATAGATTTGCGCCGCCGTAAGCGTCAGATTGCCGGGCACGACCAATTGCGTCGGCCAATTGCCCGCGTTCACATCCGCATTATAGCCATTGAGCAGCCTTATATCGCCCCGGCTCGTGAGCGCCGTTTCGCCGAAGCTGGAAAGGAAAACATTGCCGCCGATATCGATCAGGTCGGCATCGACGGCCAGCCGAGCTCCCGGCCTCGCCGCAGTAGGCGCCGGGGTCGGCTTGATGATGTTGGCGCCAGAGAACAGGGTAGGATAATAGGTCTGCGCCAGGCGCACATAGGGAGCTGATATCGCCACTGCCGCCCTGTCCGGCGCCGACCCGGCCAAGGCGAGGCCACCAAAGAGGCGGAAGCTGCCGCGCAGCGCCAGGCTCAAATCGCCCTCGGCGAAAACCGTGCCCGCCAGCGACAGATGATCGAACCCGCCCGCCTCGATGCGGTCCTTGCCCAGCCGCGCGAAGCCATAGGTGAGGCCCGCATCGGCCGCGCCCGCCGCAAGACCCGGCGACAGCACGCTTTCGCCCTGTGTTTGCGCCAGCGTGATCACGCGCGGGTTAAGAAGTGCCGGATCGACCGGCATGCCGTTCCTCCATTCGGAGCCGGTAAACGCGATGCCGAGCGTGCCGCCCGAAGCGCCTTCGCCGCCCGCCGCCGCGTGCATAAAGCCATCGAGATAAAGGCCGTTGGCCGACCGCAGCACGATCGAGCCGCCGTCGCCCGCGACGGCCACCGGCTGTCCGGCAGCGCCAAGACCGCTTTCCGGGATATCCAGCACCGCGCTTGCGCCCGACGCATCGAGCACCGCGCCGGGACGGATGATCAGGAAGCGGTCCGACGGACGATTGGTATTGGTCTTCACATCTTCCCAGTCGATCGCGCCGCCGATCTCGATGCTGCCGCCATCCTGCACCACGCCATAGCGGCGGTCTTTGCCATCGCGCGCCACATAGGCACGGCCCGCCACATCCAGCACCGCTCTGTCGCCGATCCACACCGAGGTGGGTTTGGCGGTGCCGTCATAGCCGGGGAGGCTCAGATCGGTGATGGCAATGCGGCCGCCATAGGCGTTCAACCGCCCATTGATGGTGATTTGGCCCCCGCCGCTGAGCTCGATCTTCTGGCCCGGATCGACGGTGACGACCGCGCCTTCGCTTATTTCGACCGGCGCTTTCACCGCCACATAAGGCCCGCCGGAACCAAGCTTCAGGCTGGCGCCGGCGCGCTGGGTGAGCACCCCCTTGACCGCATTTTCCTGCCACAGCGGCGGCGTCCATATCTCAAGCGCGCTCGACGTATCAGCGGCGGAGGGTACGCCGAAGCCCCCGTCCTTGACCCGGTAGACAGGCGCGAACACATCCAGCGCCGCGCCTTCCGCCACCTTGACGCCGCCATAGCCGGTAATGTCATATTTTGAGAAACCGGACTGGAACAGATCGGTGGCAAGCGACAGACCTTGCGACGATCCGCCACCGATCGCGACCGCCATTGCGGTCTCGATTTGCAGCGTGCCGCCGCCTTTCACGCCATAACCGGCGATATCGCCATCGAGCTTCAGCGTGCTATTGGAACCGACGGGACCATTCTGGGGCGCTCCGCTGGCGAGAATGACATCGCCGCCCGCGCCGCCGACGGTCTTGTTCGTCTCCTTCAAGGCCGCGCCCGAGGACACGTCGATCCGGCTACCCTTCTCCATCGTCACATTGGCGCTGGTGGCCAGGAAGACATCGCCGCCGTCGATATGCGCCAGCTTATCGGTATCGGCCGGTTCAACGACGGCATTGACCCACAGACCACGCACATCCAGCATCGCGCCCTCGCGCAGCGTGATGGAAGCCGCGCCATCAGCATCGAACAGCTCGCCGGGAACGGCGGCGCTGTTGGGGTGGATCGCGAACCAGTTGGTCGCGCGGATCGACCCGCTGCGCGCGGTGACATCGGCGGCAATGTCGGTTGTGGGTGCAGCCAGCGTCAGCACGCCGCCATCGGCCAGCGTCAGGTCGCTCTCGATGGCGATCTTACCACGCGTCTCCAGCGTCAGCCCGCCAAGCCGGACCTCGTTCAGGCGATCGGCATCAAACCATGCGGTGCCGGTGCGCTCCCCGGACAGCGCGGCGTCGCTCGTCAGATTGCCGGTGACGTCGGCGACATCGCCGATTCTGACATCCACCGCATAGGGCCCGTTGTTCCCCGCCGTCAGGTCATAGCGCCCCAGCACGAGCGAGCCGGCCTGCGCGATCGTATTTTGCGCAGCCTTGTAACCATCAGTGATGCCTTCAGGCCGCGCCTGCTGCTGCCGCTCGCCGGTGACGACGTCGGCGAGGATGTCGCCCTCGAACACCGCCGTCGGCGTGGACAGAATCAGCCGTCCGGCATCGCGCCCGACCGTGTAGCCCTCCTCCCAACGCACGCTCTCGCGGCCGCGGCCGAACGGGCTGGTCCAGACCTCGGTGACGTTCCAGCGCTCGTGCTTGCGGATGAAGCCGCTGCCAAGACCATAGAAGGTCATGTCGGCGCGGGCATCGTTGATGTTGTAGAGCCGCCCGTCGGCCCCAAGGAAGTTCGTGGTCCGGATATAGCCGGCCTCATAGCGGATCGAGCCGCCCGAGATGTCGAACACCGATCGGGCCTGCGCGATCACCGCCGGCGCCGACAGCGTGATGGTGCCGCCAACTGCGCTCCATTCGCCGATCCTGTGCCGGATGTTGGCGAGATGGCCACCGACTTCGAGCAGCCCGCCCGGCGTGTAGTAGCGATCGCCCTCATAGCCGCCCGTGCCCGACGGCACGTAGGTCAGATCGCGGATATCGACCCAGACGTCGGCGTTCTTCAGCGCATTGCTGTCCCGGTTCTGCGGTGAATCGCGCAGCTCATTGCCCTGGATATTGACCATGATGTTGTTGGCCGACATCGCCAGCGACACGTTGCGCACGCCGGAGACGTCGATCGTGGCGCCACTCTCGGTGAAGATGCGCCCGCCAGCGGACACCGCCACCTGCCCGCCCTGCGCCATGGTCAGCGAACCTGCTCCCTCGCCGCCCTTGAAGATCACATTGCCGCCAGTGACGATCTCGATGCGCGACTGATCGAGACGATCGGCAAGCAGGGAGAGATTGTCGAACCGACCGGTCGCCGACTGGCCGCGCTGCTGGTTCGCGGTGGCGGACGCCGTGATCAGCGCGTCGCGCTGGCCGTTGAGCGCGGTCTCCCCGCTCTCGAGCTCGGGGATGACGGTGGTGACGCTGCCCGCGCCGAGCGTCACGCTGCCGCGCGTGTCGGTCGCCGAATTGAGCAGATGGATGGTGCCGCGGGTGTTGACCGAGGTCGAGGCGACCAGGGCGCCGTTCTGCTCGATGGTGCGGCCGGCGAGCGTGATGTCGCCCTGCGCGCTGAAGACCACACCGTCATTGCGGACCAGCCCGACGAGGCCGCCGGTATGCAACACTGGCGCGATCTCGCTGCCGCGCGTGGTCGATGCGACGTTCTGGTCGGTGCCATAGCCACGGCGCAGCACGAAGTCATCGCCCGCCGCCAGTTGAGCCTGGCCCAGCGGTGTCGCGATCGAGCCGGCATTGACGACCTGCCCGCCCATCAAGAGCACGAAGCCGCCGCCGGATGTGACGGACGCCGGTGCGCGCGTCTCGATCTGTGCACCCGCTTCGACCTTGACCACCCCGCCGCCCGTGCCATTGCCGAGCAGCGCCGCCGCGTCGGTGAAGCTCGGCGTCCAGGTCGATCCCGTCTGCGTTGAATAGATGCCCTTCAGAAATTGCTCGTCCGACATCTTCGCCGTCGATGCGATCAGCGCACCGACATTGATCTGGCTTCCGCCGCCGAAGATGATGCCGTTCTGGTTGATCACGTAGACCGAGCCGTCGGCCTTGATATTGCCGAGGATCTGGCTCGGCCGCGCATCCGTGCCGAGCACCCGGTTGAGCGCGACCCAGTCGCGGTTGCCGTGCTGCTCAAACCGCAGATCGGTCCGAGCGCCGACATTGAAAGTGTCCCAGGTGAGAATGGCCTTCTGCTGGGTCTGCCCGATATTGACCTTGACGCGGTCGCCGTCCGTGAACTGTGTCGGCAGGTTCGCCCCCTGCCACAGGTCGGTTCCCGGAACAGCGCCGGCCGGCCGCTGAAGTCCACCGACGCCCAAACCATTGGGGATCGAAGACGCATTCACTGCGGCGCGCGCGGCATCACGGGCCGACTGTTGGCTGGCCTGCTGCGCCTGGATCGCGAGCGTCGCCCGCTTGAGTGCATCCGAGGACTGACTCGCGGCGCGGGCGGCTTCCTGTTGCGCCGATTGCGCTGCCGCGATCGCCGCTGCCGACGGTGTCGGCGCCTGTCCACCCAAGGGACGAGCTATCGCGACCGGGTCGGAGAAGAACAGCGCCGCCACACTGACGCCGGTGAGCAATGCAGCGCGGCGCGCATTGCGGTAGGCGGAGATTGACGAAGCGGTGGCAGCGGGGCGAGACATGGGCGGGCACTCTCCAAGAGACAGATCCAGGCCGCGCCGTTCTGGCGCCGCCTGGTCGTCAGGCATTTCGACCGCCTAAAGACGTTTCAGCCCCCTATGAGAGGAAATGGATTCAGCGAATAATTTCTGGTGGATCGATCCCGAGGCTCGCGATCTCGCGCTTCCCGCGAAAACAGGTCGCATCGTCGACAGAATACTCAAAGGTATCACGATATCAGGTCAGCACGACAAAGCCGCCGCCGATCGGCGTGGCCTTGGCGCCGAAGACCTCCTGAAACTGAGTCAAAACGGCATCGAGACGGTCGAGCTTGAAGCGTGCCGATACTCTGCGCTCGCCGAGAGCCGCATTCATCAGGATGATCCGGCCGGCGCGATAGCGGTTGACCTCCTCGATGACACGCGCCAACGGCTCATCCTGAAAGATCAGAAGTCCATCGCGCCAGGCGGCCACGACTTCGGGGGCAACCGCGGCAATTGGTCCGAGATCGTGCGCGGCATAGATGATCTGCTCACGCGGCCGGAGGATCGCGGTGCGTCCACTGCAATCGACCTTGACCATCCCGGCAAGACACGCCACGCGCACCTCGGCGCCATCGCAACGCACGGTGAACTGTGCATTGCTCGCAGCGACCTGCCCCGCTGCGGCATGCACGACCACCGGGCGCTGTCCGGCCGACACCGCGGCTTCGCCGGCGACCAGCTCGATTTTGTCGGCTGTCTCTGTTTGCTCGCGCACGTTCAGGCTCGTCCGCGTGTTGAGCTCGATCGAAACCCGATCCGCAAGCTCGATCTTGCGTTGCTCGCCGGTTCCAGTGCGGTAATCCGCCGCCAATTCGCTGAGCGCGGGCCACAATTCGAGGGGTGGCCGGACGACCATGATGCCCGCGACGGCCGCCGCCGAAGCGGCCAATGTGCCGCCCAGAAACGCACGGCGTCCGATCGGCCGGCTGATACCCGGAATTCGGATTGTTGCAGCCTTGTCTACCGCATGCGCTGACGCCTCCAACGGCGAGCCGAGCATGCCCCACAACTGGCAGGCTTGCGCATAGGCTTGCGCGTGAAGCGGACTTTCCGCACGCCAGCGTTCGAGCGCGCGTAGATCAGCTTCCGTCACCTTCCCGGTGGAAAGATGGACGACCCAGTCCTTGGCCTGGCGTCGCAATGCTTCATGCGGGACGGACCGTTCGTCCATCGTCATCGCCGGATATCCATTCACCGTCCATCATCCCGCTTTGGGGGCGCCGGTATGGGTGGAAGGTGGTTTGCCTTATCTATAGACGTTTGTGATGAGCCCGACAGGAAACGATTTGTCGTATCTTTTTCAAGCTGGGCTTCGCAAAGGTCGAGCGCGCGACGCAATTCTATGCGCACCATGCGCGCCGTGATGCCGAATCGGTCCGCAATGTCCTGCTGAGACTGTCCCCGGAGCCGTGCGGCGATCAGGATTTCACGCGTGCGCTCAGGCAGGGCGTCGATTGCGGTCTGCAGTGCTTTCAGCTGGAGGCGCGCTTCAGCCTCACGCTGCGGCCCGGGCGCCGGATCAGGAATTTCAAGGGCGGCTTGCACGTCGGCACGGCGCGCGCGCCTCGTCTCCATACGGCGACGATCTGTCGCGATATTGACCGCCGTGCGCATAACATAACCGGTTGGGCTCTGGATGGAGGCGGCTTCATCCTGGCGATGGAGCTGCAGCCATGTCTCGTTCAGGCTTTCGCTGGCGAGTTCTTCCGAGCCCAAGCGGCGCGTCAGACGCGCGCGAAATTCGTCGTATCGATTGGCGAGCAGATCACGAAGCGCCGCCCAAGTCGTGTTGCCCATTGGCCCGCCCGGTACTCAGGACTGCGCCAGCGAACGCTTGCTTTGAAATCTTCGCAAATTCAAGCGTCTGGCCCAAACCCGAGCGTGTCGGAAAGTAGAGGAAAATTCTGGTAACAAGGGAATGTAACAGTTAGACAACACTGCACCCGGCGGTGTCCGCGCACCGTATCGGGCAAATGGCGGGTTCAGCGCCCGCCACTGCACTCCGGAGACTGCAGTGGCGAACGGGGCACGATCGTGAGCGTGACCGGTTGCGTCATGCCGGCTGGCGGAAAGACAGCGATCCGCACGTTCTGCAATTGTGCGATCAATGCTTCGTCACGATGCGCATTGCCGGTTGAGCCGAGCAAGGACGCACGCTGCAGAACACCGGCAGGCGTGATCCAGAGCTGCAAAGCCATCCGATAGCCGCCTGGCTGCGTATCGGTGTTCCCACACAGAGCGCCGAGAACCCCTGCCTGCAACGCGCCAAGAAATCTCGCGTCCGGGGCAACGAGAGCGGCGCTGCCAGGCTGTTCGCGGAGCGCCGGCGCGATCGTAATGGCATCTACATCGGTCCTGCGGCCGACAAGGCCAGTGCCAGCCAACAGGACCCGCAACGCACTCTCCTGGGCGAACGAACCTTTGATTGCCGCCGAGGTCTTGCCCGCGGCCAGGGCCGTCTCATAGAGAACCTGCACGCCGGTTATTGCCCCATATGCGCTGAGCGCCGCCGCAAGCGGTTGCGACGGAATATCAAAGACCACCTCCTCGCCGCCTTGCGTGGCCTCGTTCCTCGGCTGGGCGAGCACGCACACGCTGCTCCATGCCAGCAACAATGAGGCGACGAGAACGCAGGCGAGATCCGTCGCTAGTGCAGTTCGACGTACCATTCTTCCATCCGTCTCGTGCGCCAGAGAGCAGTAAATCTCTTTTCGACGGATCTGCCGTCGGAGGGACGTTCCTATTGCCATTCCTTGCACGGCATAACGGAGCCACTAATTGAGAAGCGTACAATTTGCGAGGAAAATCAATACGCATTCCGACAAGACCATCAAACCGACGTTGCACCTACAGTAGTTTTTCTCTTTGTCGGAACAACCGCTTTTTGGCCGAAGATCAGGAAGCTCGACAGAGCCAGGATCCACACCGAGAGTCCTCCATAGAGCATCACCAACCTGAAGCCATGAACCAGTGCGTCTTGCACAGCAGTGTCCGCCGCCGGCAGGGAGTTCAGTTCCGGGAAGTCAGATATATGGGCACTCGCGCCCGCTATCCTTTCTGCAAGACGTTGCAGGCGCGGTGCATCAAGCACTGCAGGAAGCGCGCTCCTCAGCCAGGAGGATATGCCCGCGATCAGGATGAAGCCCATCACGGCGATGTTGATCGCCAGCGAAATCATCCGAGCGCTCATATCGATACCTGACGCCATGCCGGCGCGCGTGCTCGATACCGATGCGGTCGTCGTGTTGGTCACCGGCGTGTTGGTCAGCCCCAGCCCGATCCCCGCAAGCAAACAACCAGGCAGCAGCATCAGCCAACTAGGTTGTTCGACGCCGCTGCCGGCCCACATCAACATGAAGCCAAGGCCGATGACGAAAAGTCCGGTCGGGATGGCGATCCTGGCCCCGAAGCGCAGCAGGATCCGCTCGCCAAATGGTGGCACCACGAGACTCGGCAGCGTGTAGGAGAGCAGCGCCAAGCCGGCCGCGACATTGCCGTAACCGAGCGCGCTTCGGAAGAAAATCGGAAGATAGATCATGAAAGGCCAGAAGCTGAAGTTCATGCCCATCGATCCCAGGAGAGCGCCCGAGAAGGTCCGAACCCGGAAAACGGAGAAGTCGAACATCGGGCGGGTGCTGCGCGTCTCGGCCAGCACGAAGCCTGCGAAACTCAGGACCGCGATTGCAATGATGGCGAAACCTGTCGGGCTCCAAAAGCCCAGGTCGGGCCCTTGTGTGATATAGAAGGCCACGCAGAACACCGACGTCGAGAGCGTCACGATGCCTGCGATATCAAGGTGCTTCGCGTCGGGATCGCGCGATTCTTGCACCCCGGCCGCGGCGAGGACAGTGGTGACCGCGGCGATGACGGCATGGACCAAGAACACCCATTGCCAGTTGGAGATCGCGACGATCGCCGCGCCTATGATCGGACCGAAGCCGAGGCCGATCCCGAAGATGATGCCCCAGGCGGCAAAGGCCCGTGCGCGCTCCGGTCCCTCCCGGAATTGGTGGGAGAGAACGGCGACCTGACAGATCAGCATCGCGCCACCGCTCATGCCCTGAAGAAACCGGCTCACTATGAGAACGAGGGCGTCCTGCGCCAAGGCGCAGATCAGGGAGGCCAGGCCGAAGACGACGATGCTGACGACGAAGACACGCTTTCTGCCGTAACGATCTGCAAGCGTGCCCGTCGCCATCAGTACAGCCGTGACCGCGATCGTATAGGCGTTCATGATCCACTGGAGCTGCTGGAAGTCGGCATGCAGCACCGTCTCCAGCGTCGGCAGAATCGTCGGAACGCTGGAAATCTCCAGCCCGAACATGAGAGACGCGAGGCAGACGGCCGCCAGGGCGACGGTGTTTCGCTGTGTTGCTGAAATCGTCATGACTTTCACCTCCAAGCCTGGTGCCGATCGCTGACATGCAGGCAGGAGGTTCGCTCGATCGAAGAAACTCGGGTCTCGGGTTAGCCGCCCACGTCAGATGCCGAACATAGGGGGCCCTTGACTACAACAAAACCGGATCAATATAGATTTCAGAGACAACAAATTCGGATAATGGAATGCTCTCGCTCGATGTGGATGCCGTAAGAGCTTTCGTGATGGTGGCCGACATGCAGAGCTTCACGCGCGCGGCCGAAGCTCTGGGCACCACGCAGGGTGCAATCAGCGTGAAGCTCAAACGGCTTGAGGATCGCATCGGGCATCGGCTGATCGAGCGGACTCCCCGATCGGTGCGGCCGTCGGCGCAAGGGGCTGCCTTCCTGGAGGGGGCTCGGGAATTTATCGCGGCTCACGAGCGCGCGGTTGCCGGACTCAATGCGCCCCCGAGACACTTTGGCCTCGGCATTGCTGCCCATGTCGCGGGGCCGGAGGTTCCGAACTTGCTGGCGCGGCTCCACGCCCACGATCCGAAGCTGACGATCGAAGTACAGCTCGATAGCTCGCGCAAACTTCTGGACCTGTTCGATCAGGGACGGCTCGATGCCGCGATCATCCAGCGCGAGGACGATCGCCGGGATGGGGAGACGCTGGCACTCGAGCGCTTTGGCTGGTTCGCGGCGCAAGGGTTCGAGCACCGACAGGGAGAGCCGCTGCGCCTGGCTGCGCTGACTCCAACCTGCGGCGTCCGTAACATAGCAACACATGCGCTCGATGCGGCGGGCATAACATGGACCGAAGTGTTTCTTGGGGGCGGTTCTTCCGCTGTCCATGCCGCCGTCGCGGCAGGGCTGGCAATCGCCCCTCTGTCATATCGGATAGCGCCTGCCGGCACTATCGATGTCGGCGAGCGGTTTGGCCTTCCTCCGCTTCCCTCATCCGAAGTGGTGCTCCATTCGTCCTTGACGGACCAGCGGTCGCGGGCAGCCCTAAGGGCGTTGGCGGCGGCGTTCCGAGAGCACCGTGCTCCGTACCGTTGATGCTCTGAAGACTACGATCGCGACCTGGCGCTCGCAAATACCAATGAGGCGCGCTCCTTGCGGCCGCTGTAATACTGTGCCCTCAATCGCCGTAGTCTCAGTAGGCGCGCGCGAAGTCGCCCTCTTGCTTGATGTCGGTGAACACCGGAAAGCGAGCCTTCCAGGGGGTTCCCTTGGCCGTCGTCAGATCGTTGAGACGCTCGAGCACGGCGAGGCCATCCTTGCGCAGGCTGGCAGCGACTGCCGCGCGGTCGG
The DNA here is from genome assembly GCF_004296405.1 of Bradyrhizobium sp. Leo170. Lineage (GTDB taxonomy): Bacteria > Pseudomonadota > Alphaproteobacteria > Rhizobiales > Xanthobacteraceae > Bradyrhizobium. Next base: position 10,452 of record NZ_PSRR01000043.1, on the reverse strand, counting down.
GGAAGTTCTTCAGCACGGCATCGAGCCAGATCGTACGGCCCGCAAGGAATCCACCCGCGCCGGCGGCATAGGCGAAGTCGAGGACGCGCTCGAACTTCTCCGGCGCGGCGCCGCCTGACAGCAGCACCCAGGGGATGCCCCGGTCGCGGCAGATATCGCCGATCGCATCGAACTCCTTCTGCGCGGCCTTCGCCGCAGCGCTGCCGTCGCGGGCGGGCAGACTGTTGGCGGCAAGCGGACTCTCCAACTTCAAGAGATCAACGCCATATTCCGGCTTGGCAAACTCGCGCACGCTCTCGATGACGAGACCGGGAAGCTTGCCCGGCGATTCCACGTAGTCGGCGGTGTGATTGGCACTGCCGAGGAACGGGTACACCAATAGCTCCAGGACATAGGGAATGTCGTGGCGGTCACAATCCTGCCCGACCTCGCGGACAAAGCGCTTCTGATGCTCGTTTACCGCGGGATCGGCATCCGGCCGGTACCACGCCAGCACCTTGACGGCGTCGCCGCCCATGGCGCGGATCTTCTCCACGCTCCAGTTGGTGATCGCCCTCGACTTGCGTCCGCCCGGCGTTTCCTCGACGCGGTGCTCTTCGAGGGTCATGATGAGACCGCAGCGCGGCGGCAGGAGATCGATCGCAGCCGGCACCGCGAAATTCGGATCGAACAGCATCGAGCTGCAATGCGGCGCGAGGTTTTCCACGAGGAGACGCTTCGCCGCCGTGACGTCGGAGTATTCGACCTGGTCCCGCGTAATCCCCTTCGCTTTCGCGATAGCATCGAACAGCGGCGGCCGCTGATCCAGCGCGACCATGCGGAAGTGACCATCTAGGTCAGCCAAACGCGCCAGGCCGCGGTTCTTTCCAATCGTTCTCATGGCTTCGTCCTCATGAATGCAAGACACTCGTTGATGGTGGGGATTCCGTTGCGTCCGCCCGCGTGGCGGCATTTCATCGCAGCCGTCGCTGCCGAAAACGCCATGGCGTCGCGCACATCGAGGCCGACGCCGATCGCAAGCGCATAAGCGCCGTGAAAGACGTCGCCCGCGCCGGTGGTGTCGACGACGTCGACGGCAAAGGCGGCCTGCCGATGCAGGCGGCCGCTCTCGTACCAGCTCACGCCGTCCTCCCCGCGCGTGACCGCGATGGCACGGCAGCCGTAGCGCGCGAGTGCAGCGAGCGATTGATCCTTGGCCGAGCCGGCAAAGGAGGTCAGCGCGGGCTCGGAGAAGATCGCGTGGTCCGTCAGCGGAAGCAACCGCTCGAACACCTTGGCATCGGCCATGTCGCCGTCGAGCACCGTCGGAATGCCTCGCGCGCGGGCTTCGCGAAACAACGTCGCGGCTCCCTCCGTCCAACGCGGATCGGCCAGCACGCAAGATGCGCGTGCGACCGCCTCCAGTGGCAGCCAATCCGCTGCCTCCGGATAGAGGCCGCGGAAATTGACGATCTGCCTCTCGCCGGAGCTGTCGACGATGATCCCGGAGACCGACGAGCGACCGTCGGCAAACAGCCGGAAATTCTCGACGCCGACGCCCTCGGCGACGAAGGCCGACCGCATCTCGTGGCCAGCGGCATCATTCCCTGCCCGCCCCCAGAACGCGACCGACGCGCCGAGCCGCGTAACGGTAACGGCGGCATTGGCGGCCATGCCACCGCCGAGGGTCGCATAGTCCAGGCTCTTGATCTTCTCGCTTCCGCTCGCAAAGAGCCGATCGACACGCCAAACCTGGTCGAGCGCGGACAGACCCAGGCAAATGAGCTGCGCACGCCGGGTCCCGGACGCGACGTCCGCCAGCGCTGACAGATTTCCGATGTTCGCTGGCGAGCTCACCGCAAGACCTGTCCGTTGGCTGCGTCGAACAAATGCGTCTTGCCCGGTTGCGGACGGAGGCTGAGGCGATCGCCGACCTTCGGCCGCAATGACGGATCGACCCGGGCGATGGCAGGGGCGCCGGCGAAATCGAAATGGATCAGCGTATCCGAGCCGAGCGGTTCGACGAGCTTGACGCTCACGGCAATGCCGTCGGTCGTCTCGGCCGCGACGGCAAAATGTTCGGGACGAATGCCAAGGACACCGGTGCCGGCGCGCCGCAGCCGGTTTGCCGTTTCGTCGCCTAACGGCACCACCGTTCCGCCTTGCGAAAGGATCGCGTGCTCCTGTCGCCATTCGACCGGGAAGAAATTCATCGCCGGCGAACCGATGAAGCCGGCCACGAACTGGTTGGCCGGCCGCTCGTAAACCGTCTCCGGCGTGTCGTACTGCTGGATCGTGCCGCTCTGCAGGACCACGATGCGGTCGGCCATGGTCATGGCTTCGATCTGGTCGTGGGTGACGAAGACCATCGTGGTCTTGAGCTCCTGCGACAATGCCTTGATCTCGGCACGCACCTGCCCGCGCAGCTTCGCGTCGAGGTTCGACAGCGGCTCGTCGAACAGAAACGCCTTGGGATTGCGCACGATCGCGCGTCCCATCGCAACGCGCTGGCGCTGCCCGCCGGACAGCTCTTTCGGCTTGCGATCGAGGTACGGCTCGATGTGCAGCAGCGCCGCAGCGCGCTTCACCCGTGCGTCGATCTCCGCCTTTGGCGTTCCCCGCAACTCCAGCGCAAACGACATGTTGTCGTAGACCCGCATGTGCGGATAGAGCGCGTAATCCTGGAACACCATGGCGATGTCGCGCTGCGCGGCCTGCACGCCGTTGACGCGCTTGTCGCCGATGTAGAGGTCTCCGGACGTGATCGGCTCGAGGCCCGCGATGATCCGCAGCAGGGTTGACTTGCCGCAGCCGGATGGGCCGACGAAGACGACGAACTCATGGTCCGCGATCTCCAGATTGAGATCCGGGATCACGGTGAAATTGCCGTAGCGCTTGACGAGATTGCGGATCGAGATCGAGGCCATGATCACTAGTCCAGCGCCAGCACGGGCTTGATGAGCTCGCCCCTGGCGAAGCGCGCAAAGTTCTCCGGCAACGCGGAGAGACCGAACTCGCCGTCGACGAGCACGCGATACTCGTCTCTGTACTGCCGCAACAGCGCGATGTTCGGCTCGAAATCCGAGACCGGAAAATAGAAGGTCCGGATCATGTAAAAATCCTTGCGGCGGAATACCTTGCCTTCCTCGATGGTCCAGGGCGCCGCATTTTCGCCGACCAGCACCAGCGCGCCGCGTGGCAACACGAGCTCGATCCCGAGATTGCGTGCCACATGCGCGCCGGAGCATTCCATGATGAGGGCGAAGCGCTTCGACGTGTCGCCGACCGGGTGCGCCTTGGCGCCGAAGGACTGCGCGATCTTCAAGCGCGTCACATTCGGATCTGCGACATAAACCTCGTCGTAGCCAAGGCTGCGGAGCACCAGCACGACTCCCAGTCCGACCGGGCCCGCGCCCATCACCAGAACCGGCCCCGCATCGCTCGGTGGCACGACGCGACTGACAAACCGTACGGCATGACCGGACGTGCCAATCACGTCGAGCAGAAGCGGCGCGAGGCTATCCTCGATGTCATCGGGCACCGGCAGCAGACAGTTTTCCGGCACCGGCACATATTCGGCATAGCCCCCCGGCCTGTTCCAGCCGATCAGGCTTGAGACCTCCAAGCACATTTGCGTATCGCCGCGCTTGCAGGCGGCGCAGTGGCCGCAGTGCAGCGGGATGTAAACGGCGCAGCGGCGCCCATGCAGGCGGTGGCCGGGCTGCTCGACCACGCCAAAGATCTCGTGGCCCGCGGTGAACTCGGCACCCTTGTGCCAGAGCTTGAAGTCCGAACCGCACAGCGCCGTGCGCGAGACCCGCACCAGCACCTCACCTGCCCCGACATCAGGCATCGCCACACGCTCGATGGTGATGCGGTCGTGGCCATGGAAGACCGCCGCCTGCATGATCGAATTCGGACGTGGTGATACGTTCATGAGATACCTAGCCTTTCACCGCACCGAGCGTCAGCCCGGACACCAGCCAGCGCTGAACGAGAGCCGCCAGCACCAGCGGCGGCAATGCGATCAGCGTCGCCGCGGCCATGAGCGCGCCCCATTGCGTCGAGCCTTCACCGATGAAATTGAAGGCTGCCGCGATCAGCGTCTTGGTGTCGCCGTTTGAGAGCACCAGCGCAAACAGGAAGTAGTTCCACGAGAACACGAAGGCGAGGATCGCCGAGACGGCGATGCCGGAGGCTACCAGAGGCAGCGCGATCCGCCAGAGAATCCGCGTCACGCTGCATCCGTCGACCTGTGCCGCCTCGAAGACGCTGCGCGGGATGGCGTCGAACGACGGCAGCAGGATCCAGATCACGATCGGCAGCGTAATCACCGCGTGGCTGAGGATCAGTGCGGTGTACGAGCCGATCATGCCGACCTGCCGGAACATCACGTACCAGGGCAGCAGGAACAGCGTACCCGGTGCCATGCGTGCCGCGAGCGTCAGGATCGCCGGCCATGAAATCCGCGTCCACGAGACGGCGAAGGCCGCCGGGATACCGAACAACAATCCGAGCGCAGTTGAACCGATGGTGACGATGAGGCTGTTGAGGGCGTAGCTCAGGAACGGCGTGGTTTTCGTGAGCTCGACGTAATTGCTCAGCGTCGGCGTGAATACCAATGTCGGCGGATAGGCCGTCACCTCGAAGGAGGGCTTGAGCGACGACAACACCATCCAGACCGTCGGCGTCATGATGATGATGCCCGCCAGCACGAGCTGCAGCAGGTTGAGGCGGCGGATCCAGCGGTCGGTGGTGGAGGCATCCATAATCGCTTCACCTACCAGGCGACCGCGCCGCGCAGGCGGTTGCAGGCAAGCACTGCGCCGAACACGATCGCGGTCAAGGTCAGCATCAGCGCACTGGCATAGCCGATGTTGAAGAACTCGAAGCCGACCCGGAAGCCGTAGATGTTGAGCGTGTTCGACGCATTGCCGGGGCCGCCCTGCGTCGTGATGTAGATGATATCGAAGAAGCGCAGCAAATCGACGCTGCGCAGGATCGCCGCGGTGACGATGGTCGGCAACAGCAGCGGCAGCGTGATCCGCTGGAAGGTCTTGAATGCGGACGCGCCGTCGATCTGCGCGGCCTCGTAGACGCTGGGCGGCAGCGACTGCAGTCCGCCAAGCACGATCAACGCCACATAAGGCGTCCACTGCCAGGTATCGATCAGCGCGAAGGTCGGAATGACCCAGGTCGGCGACGCTAGCCACTCCGATGGCGGCAGGCCGAGAAATTGCAGGATATAGTTGGCCGCCCCCAACGACGGATCGAGAATGACAATCCACATCATGCCAGCCACCACCGGCGGCATCATGAAGGGCGAAATGAACAGCGAGCGCACGATGCCCGGCAGGCGCTTGGCGTGGAACAGGACCAGCGCCAGCCAGACGCCTAACACGAGTTGCAGCGCCAGCGAGAGCACATAAAGCGCGATGGTCACCCAGAGCCCGTTCCAGAACTCATGGTCGGACACGAGCTTTGCATAGTTCGCCAAGCCCACGAAGGATTGCTTGCCGGTCGACGAAAAGCTCTGGAAGCCGAGCCACACCGTATAGATCACCGGAAACGCGATCATCGCGACGGTGAAGATCACCGCCGGCGCCGAGAGCGCCGACAGTTCCAGCCTTTGCCGGTCCTGCGTCAATGTCGCAGCCGCGTCCGACATGCCTACATTCCTTGATCCAATGAGGGTCCAGCCGCGTGAAGGCGGCAGGCGTTCCGTGCCGTTACTTCTGCGCGATCAGCGCGTCGAGCGCCTTGTCGGCGTCTGCGCAAGCCTGGTCGACGGTCTTCTGCTTCAGGATCAGATCCTGCACAGCCTGGCCGATGAATTCGCGCGATTCCGGGTTGGCGACGATGGGATAGCCGACCTCGGAAGAGCCCTTCGTTGCGAGCACGTCGAGCGCCGCTTGCCACTCCTTCCGCACCGGCTCCTCGTCGATCCACTTGCGGTATTCAGGATCGTTGGCGACCGACGGCCGCGGCGGCGCAATCCCCTGGAGCGCCATCTTCTTCTGAACGGCCGGGCTCGTCGCCCATTGCACGAAGTACCAGGCCGCATCGGGCTGCTTGCTGTGCGAGGAGACGGCCATGCCCCAACCGATCACGGTCGGCACCTGACCGGCCTCGCCGGCCGGGAACGGGATCAGGGCGGTATCCTTGAGCCGAGCACCGCCGTCCATCACGGTGCGCAGCTCGTTGGAGGATTCGAACGACATGGCGGCCCGGCCGCCGCGATAGAGCGCCGAAATTTGCTGGAAGCTGTAGTTGACGACGCCGGGCGGGCCGAAGTCGCGCAGCAGCCGGCTGTAGGTGTCGAGCGCCTCCTTGCCCTTGACCGAGCAGAGGTTTGACTTGCCGCCGGCGATATAGCTGCCGCCGATATTGTGCAGCATGTTGCTGAACGTATAGGCGACGGCCGGCTTCAGCCCGCGCGAGACGAACGGCGTGACCGAGCTGTCGCAAGCCTTGATCTTCGCCGCAGCCGCCTCGACATCCTTGATGGTCTTCGGCGGCTCGAGGCCGCACTTCTTGAAGATGTCGGTACGGTAATAGAAGATCGGCCCCTCGATGTTCATCGGCATGCTGGTCAGCTTGCCGCCAAAGGTCGCCGCCTTGAGCAGGGCCTGGCTCAGTCCGGCCGGATCGTACTCCTTCGCCGCGTCGTTCTTCGCCATGGCCGAGAGATCGGCATACCAGCCGGTCGCGGCGAACTGCTCGCCCTCGCGCGACGGCAGCGTCATGAACACGTCGACCTCATCGCTATGCGCGTTCATCACCGTGACCAGGCGCTGGCGCATCTGCTGTTCCTGGTAGCCGTCGACCTTCAAGGTCATGCCGGTCTGCTTTTCGAAATCGGCCTTGTAGGCAAGCAGCGCCTGCGCAACGGGATTGTTGTTGACGAGAAAGGTTACGGTCTTGCCTTGAAATTTCTTCCAGTCGAAATCCGCCGCACGCCCCTCGCTGCTGACAGCGATGACCGCAAGAACCGGCAACGCGACGCGCGCCGCAAACATCCTGGCGTTCATTTGAACTCCTCCCTGACCCGGCTTGTCCGCCCACCCGGCAGAAGCGCCTTTCTGAAAACGGTTACATTCTAAGCCTCATCTCACTCCTGTCAAGCAATGGACAATTCGCCCAACGTAGGACATCATTGCAGAAATTTCTCTCTGCCACCCTGAACCCACGACTGTAACGTTACATTCATGGATCTGCCGGCCGCCAGATTAGCGAAGCAAGGCATCCGCGCCGTCGCGGCACGAGCCGGCGTGTCGACGGCATCCGTCTCGCGTGCACTCAACAATCCCGACGCGGTGAGTCCGTCCTTGCGGGCGCGCATCGCGCAGGCGATCGAAGCCGTCGGTTACATCCCGCATGCGCCGGCCCGCATCCTGTCGTCGCGACGATCGCGTACGCTTGGCGCAATCGTGCCCACGATCGACAACACCATGTTCGCGCGCGGCATCGCCTCGTTGCAAAAATATCTCTCGTCGGTGGGCTACATGCTCTTCCTCACCACGAGTGGCTATGATCTCGACGTCGAGTTGCAACAGGCGCGCAATCTGATCGGCCGCGGCGTCGATGGCCTCGTGCTTCGCGGCGACTGCCATCACGAAGGGCTGCGCAAGTTGCTTGCCGACAATGCGGTGCCCTTCATCAATGTCGGTATCTATCAGCCGGACCGCCCCTACCCTTGCGTCGGCACCAACAATGAAGCAGCCGCCCATCGTGCCGCAACGCATGTCATCGAGCTTGGCCATCGCCGGATCGGAATAGTGTCCGCGCTCCAGCGCAACAATGACCGCGCCAGCGCGCGCGTTGCCGGCTTTCGCCGCGCGTTGACTGAGGCCGGGCTGGCGCTGCCTTCGCAATGGCATGTCGAGGTGCCCTATACGCTCGACGATGCGCGGGAAGCGGCGCGTTATCTCCTCAGTCTGGAGGACCGGCCCACGGCCGTCGTCTGCGGTAACGACGTCATCGCCTATGGCGTGCTGCTCGAGGCGGAACGCAGCGGATTTTCGGTGCCGCGGGACCTGTCGGTCGTCGGCTTCGACGATCTCGACTGGAGCCGCCATTTGCGGCCGAGCCTGACCACCATTCACGTTCCCACCGGCGAAACCTGGCAGCGCGCCGGCGAATATCTGGTCCGAAGTCTCGCGGGCGAGCACACCATCATGCACCACGAGGTCGACTACTCGCTGGTGGTCCGCGAGTCCACGGCGCCGCCTTCAAACCCCTGAAGAATGATGATCCCGATGAATTCCAATTTTGATTTGGCCCCCGGATTCCATGCCGTCGTGATCGGCGGCGCCGGCGATATCGGCGCCGCCATCAGCAACCAGTTCTGCGATCTCGGCGCGACGGTGACCGCAACGGGCGTCAATGACGCCGATCTCGCGCGATCCCTCCTCAAGCCGCGCGCAGGCCTCACGCTCGCGACGCTCGACGTGACCAATGATGCCGAGGTGACGTCCTTCGCCCAACGACACACCCGCGTCGATGCGCTGGTCAATTGCGCCGGCATTCTGGCGCGCGACAAGGAATATGAGATCGAGACCTTCATGAAGGTGCTCGATGTCAATCTCACCGGCACGTTCCGGACCTGTTTGGCATTCCGCCCCCTGCTGGCGGACAGCAAGGGATCGGTCGTCAACATCGCCTCGATGAACGCCACGCTGGCGCTGCCGCGGATTCCCGCTTATTGCGCTAGCAAGGGCGGCGTCGTGATGCTGACCAAGGCGCTGGCCCTGGCCTGGGCTGAGGACGGCGTTCGTGTCAATGCGGTTGCGCCCGGCTACGTCGAGACAGCGATCAACGCCGCCGGCCGCACCGATCGCGCTCATTATCAGCGCATTGCCGACCGCACTGCTTTCAAGCGATGGGGGCAGCCGGAAGATATTGCCGGTGCAGTCGCCTTCCTCTGCATGCCGGCTTCGCAATATGCGACAGGTACGGTGGTCGCGGTGGACGGCGGGTTTCTTGCGGGATGAGACCCCTGAAAGGGGAGACCTGGTCCGCTTAGCGCCAGGTGCGGCCCGCATCTTTGCAAGCTAAGTCATGACTCCGAACTTGCGAGATTCGCTTTTGCTGCCTGGGTATCGCCGGCATGATGCAGCGGCCGCAAGTCGTGCGCGCGATGATGTGACGTTAGTGGACTAGTTCAGATGCAGCCAACAAGAGAGCGCCAGACCCGTAGAGTTGGGTGTCCGTGATCTGAACGGCGTCCGGCCTGTCGCCAATCTGCTGCACGCGGCCGAGCCGGCCGTTGACCGTCGCCGATGCCAGAGCCCGCCAGCCTTGTTCAATTACTGGACTAAAGCGCTTTGCGTCGAGAAGTCCCATCCGCACCCCGGCGGCAAGGCCGTAGGTCAGGAATCCAGTGCAACTGGATTCCGGGGTGCCTACCTCGGGCGGAGCGAGCAACGATGTGGACCAGAAGCCATCCGGGCGCTGCAGGCTCGCTACGCGATCTGCGATCTCGACGAACAGGTTGACGTATTTCTCGCGCAGCGGATCGCCGGGACGAAGCTCTCGTAGGATGTTGGCAAGCCCAGCGAGCACCCAGCCATTACCACGGCCCCACAATATCTTTTCGCCATGTGCGCCAGTTTTCCCGATGAAGCGGCTGTCGCGGTAGAACAGGTGCTCCTGGCTATCGAACAGGAAGTCTTTCGTGGCCCAGAATTCCCTGTCGGCATAATCACGGAAGCGCTGATCCTTCTGGATGCGCGCAATACCGAACCATGTCGCCGGCCCCATGAAGATGGCGTCAGACCAGCACCATCGCTGCAGGCACTCTGCGTTGTCGAATTCGAGCGAGACCTGTGGTGGGTGCTGCAGGATATATTCCAGCCGCTGCACGGTCGGCTCGATCATGCGTCGATCACCGAAATGATCATAGGCGGCGATGTAGACCTGCCCGATGGCATGATCGTCCGCAAGGTAGATCGGGGGCGCCCAGTCGCTGTTGCCGACCTGCCAGCCGGTGCGTTCTCCAAGCTCTCGGATCGCGTCGAAGTATTTCATCTGACCTGGTGTCGCGGCCCATCTTGCGAGACCGATGTAGAAGGCGGCGCGTGTCCAATCTGTTTCAGGCGCCTGGGGTACTTCATGAAAGTGCGACATTTGCCAGCTCGCGACTTGCTCGGCCGTAGTGCGTACGATTTCCGGCGCAAGTGAAGCAGTGAGCAGGACGGCCGTCAGTGCAATTGCCTTCATGATCCCGTTCCTGACGTTCCCAACTGCTGACTACCATCAGTCCATCGGCGGATCGTAGCGCGGCGCGACCGCACAACGCTATCGTAACTGTAACATCGCTTTCAGCCCTTGCAGCAGTGGGTCGGTTTGCGAAATCCGGTTTGCGCCACGAGCTGCCTTCCGCCAAGTCGCACTTTGTGAAGGGTTTCGGATGCCGGCCGCGTGAAGGACGGCGCCGCGTGCTCGGCGGCCGGCATCCGAAACCCTTCACAG
>NZ_PSRR01000042.1 GCF_004296405.1 Bradyrhizobium sp. Leo170 | reverse complement strand
TCCCTGGCTGTGTGAAAACGCTGACCGCTGGTATGATTCTCTCGTGATTCTGCGGGGGAATTGATGAGGCGCTTCGTTGAGGAGGCGGATCGAGGGCAATGGACGCTGTTGCCCGAATGCCTCGATGATTTCATTGATGAGAGCAACCCTGTTCGCGGGATCGACGTGTTTGTCGATGCGCTCGATTTGGCTGAGATGAGCTTCGAAGGGGTTGAGCCGGCGGCGACTGGTCGGCCGTCATACCACCCCGCGGTTCTCCTCAAGCTTTACATTTACGGCTATCTGAACCGGGTTCAGTCGAGCCGGCGGCTCGAACGAGAAGCCGGACGCAATGTCGAGGTCATGTGGCTGCTGGGTCGGCTCGCTCCTGATCACAAGACGATCGCGGACTTCCGCAAGGACAATGGCCTGGCGCTACGCAAGGTATGTGCGCGTTTCGTCGAACTCTGTCGTGAGATGGGCCTTCTGGCGACGGCGAGCGTCGCCATCGATGGCAGCAAGTTCAAGGCCGTGAACAACCGGGACAAGAACTTCACACGGGCGAAGGTGGAACGGCGGCGCGCCCAGCTGGAGGAGAGCGTCGCGCGCTATCTGAGCCAACTTGATACCGCCGATCGACAGGAACCGACGGAGGCGCTGGCGGCGAAGGTAACAAGGCTTACCGAGAAGCTGACGAAGCTGAAGGAGGAGATGGGCAAGCTTGCCGTTTACGAGAAGCAGATGCTCGCTTCGCCCGACCAGCAGATCTCTCTGACCGATCCCGACAGCCGTTCGATGGCGACGAGCGGCCGTGGTTCCGGCGTCGTCGGCTACAATGTGCAGGTCGCCGTGGATACCAAGCACCATCTGATTGTGACGCATGAGGTCACGAACAGCGGCTCAGATCGGGCTCAACTGGCCAATATGGCCAAGCAGGCGAAGGCTGTTCTAAAGACCGAGACGCTCGAGGCCGTTGCCGATCGCGGCTACTTCAGCAGCCTGGAGATCCTCGCGTGCCACGAGGCCGGCATCACGGTAACTCTGCCCAAGCCGCAGACGTCGGGCGCCAAGTCAGATGGCCGCTTCGGCAAACAGGACTTTGTCTATTTGCAGAGGAGGACGCCTATCGCTGTCCAGCTGGGGAGCAACTGCCATATCGCTTTACGAGCGAGGAAGACGGCAAGCGGCTACGGCGCTACTGGACCACAGCCTGTCAAGATTGTTCGCTTAAATCGCAGTGCACGACAGGGCCAGAGCGGCGGATTCCCCGATGGGAGCATGAGCATCTGCTCGAAGCTGTGCAGCAGCGCCTTGATGCAAATCCACAAGCCATGCGCCAGCGTCGAGAGACAGTCGAGCATCCGTTCGGCACGATGAAGGCCCGCATGGGGGCGACGCACTTCGTGACTAAAACGCTTCCAAAAGTAGCCGCTGAAATGGCACTCTCGGTCCTGGCCTATAATCTGACACGGGTCATGAACATCGTCGGGACCAAACCGCTGATCGCTGCAATCGCAGCCTGAGACCCACTCGGGTTTTTGCTCCCAATACCGACGTCCCTCTCAAGCCGTTTTTACACGACCAAGACCCGTAGCAGACATTCGACGAGCAAGCGGCGACCGATTGCTCGGCGCTGCTTTCCTGTGAAATCAAAGCTGCAAGCGGAAAACATGGGTTAGGGGGCGCGCCGCGGCAGTTTAAACTTGGCCAATTGCCCCCCCTTATTCGACCGCACGTCGATGCGCGGTCCATTGCTCGCGCTCGGCCTCTATTTCTTGGGAGGCGGTTGTCCGGTGGTGTGGTCTTCGACCTTACCTTCGCTCTTGAGCTTTGCGGCCCTGTCCTCATTCTTCTTTGCAGACTCTTCCTTATCGCGTGGAGTGGCGCACTCCGAGCCGGCCTTGAGATCGCCCCTGACCTGAGCCTCATCGGCTGAGTTCTGCTGGGGTTTGTCCTGCTGAAGCTTGTCCCCGCATTGCTCGGCCGATGCGGTGAGGGCGAAGCAACCCAAGGCCAGCGCGAATGCGATCGCGATCAATCGATGCATGGAGGTCCCCTTGAATGTTGGGCCTACTCTACGCCGCAGAAAGCCTCGGGCCCGGCGTGCATAGAACCAAAAAAACTCCGGAAGGTTCCGGTTAGCCGGGTCGCCGTCTCTAATCGGCCTATGCTCACATCCTTTGGAACTACGAGCTCGTTCCGCAAGTGATCCGACACTAAGCGCGAAGTGCCAAGTGCCTTCAAGATGATCGGATGCGGCGCTTAATTCCGGTTATGGCCCATCAGCGAAGTGGCGACACCCCTCATTGAGGTCCGCTTACTGGGGCGGAGCGGGGCCAGATTTGCTCACTCTGAGTTCTTCGCATTTTGACCCGTAGCGGAAGCGGCATTCGCCGACATTCAAGCCTCACTTAAAGTTTCAATATTGGCCGCTGACTGCGAGCGCGCTTTCGTGTTATGTTCAACCCAAAGTAGGAGTCCGGAATGGAAGACCTTATTTTGGCTTTTGTGACGTTCGCTGCTTCGATCTGTTTTTTAAACCATCTCGCACACGCTGGGATGGACGCATTTGTGATTGTCGTGGCTCTCGTCTCGATGCCTGTTGTCGGCTATCTTGCCTACGAGCGGGGGCGTAGTCAGCGGCGTTGGGTGTGGATCGCTGCGGCTATCGGGCCCCTTGCCATCCCATTGCTCTACTTCTTGCCGCAACATCCAGCCTCAGAAGAACGGATAATGCCCGTCGGTAAGTCATCGGCTTGGCTCTATTGAAAGCCCTAGAACCTTCGTGTTGTTGAAAACGCTTGTCCGCTTCTGGCCCGTACGCGACTAGCCAGCCCCTCGGCCTCACGTCGACTCTTTGGGGTAGACCGGACTTGGTCGCGATGCGGACAAAAAGCAACTGGGCTGGACTTGAGCGACAACGATCGTACTGTCGCCGAGTATGATTGTGAGTGAGCCGCTCTGATGACCGTGCCGTTTCCGGCAGATGACGCAGGCGCGGTTCCGTTGCCAGCCTTGTGCCATTCGCCAAGAACGCGCGGACGCACTCGGCAACGCAGATTGCGCAGATAGCGGCCAACATTGAGGAATGGGACTGGACGACGCCGCTCCTGGTCGATGAGGACGGCGTCATCATTGCCGGGCATAGTCGCGTCCTCGCCGCGAAGAAGCTGGGCATCCGGGAAATCCCGGTCATGACGACGCGAGGTTGGACTGAGGCGCAGAAGAAGGCCTATGTGCTCGCCGACAATCAGCTCCCGATGAATGCCGCTGGGATCAAGACCTGCTGCGCATGGAAATTCGCGAGATCGAGGCGCTGAACTTCGACATCGGCAAGATCGGTTTTGACACCGATGCGCTGGCCAAGCTGTTCGATGTTGGTGAGGCGGTCGAGCGCGAGGAGCGGCAGCGTGACGGACTCGGCGAGGCTGTGATCCAATTCAAACATCGTGTTCGATGATGCCGATCAGCAGGACGCTTGGTTCAAGTTCGTCCGCAGCTTGAAGCAGATGTATCGGAACAACGATACGCGGGGCGAACGGTGCTCAAGCTTCCCGACTGAAGCCGTCCACCGCCAGCGTGATCTTGTGCGCGGTATGGTCAATGGTGATGCAGTTTATCCTTGCCGGAGCGCCGCCGGTCCTGAAGAACAGTTTGTGGCCGAGCTTTAGCTCGGCGTCGACGCGGTGGTGCCCTTTGATAAGCATGCCGTCGAGGTTGGTCTCGCCGACTTCAATGCCGGCTTCGTTCACGATTGTTCGGATCATGGCTTCGTTCACGATTTTTCGGATCATTTCGCCTCTGTGATGTGTTTCAGCGCCGCTGCTATGGTGCGCAGTCATCCAACCTATGCCGGCTCCTCGCGTTCCAATCTTGGCCAGCAAGTCCTCAGCGAAGCGAACCGTCACCGCGGCATTGTTGTCGTCGCTGGCGTGGGCCGCCGGCTATAGGCGGAGGGCTTGCATGGCCCCGGCCTCGTCTGAAAGGGCGCGCTGCGGACTACCGAACTGGTCTATCGTGATCCATTCGCGGTCAAGTGTCGGCTCATAGAGATCGAAGCCGTCAGGGCTGGAAGCAACGACCGGCATCTCCGGATCGAGCTTCTGTAGCTCATCTATCAGGTCTTTGACTTTCATGGGGTTGCTCGTTGGTGGAATTCGCCGCGGTGCCGGATCGTTTGAGGACCTTGGCTATTATAGCCTCACTTGTCTGAAGCGTTACGCTCGGCGAGCGCATCAAGCTGTATGTCGCAGAGAACTTGCCGGATGCCTGAAGAAGACCTCAAGGTTGACAGGTTCGCCGGTGTCTTGCCAGACCAGCTTTTGACCGAGGCTAGCCGCCACCGCGATGCGGTGGTGTCCGCCGACCAACGTGCCGTCACGCGTTGCCTTGGCGACGATCTCGCCGGCTTCGTTCACAATGTTTCTCATGTCCCCTCCGTGTTGCTCTTGTGTGCAACGGCCGGGGCGCTCCAAGTTTGGCCATAATGGCCTCGCAGTCCTGCGTCGTCAGATACAGCAGTAGCTCAGCCCAGCACGGCGGCCATGAGTTTGACAATGGCCCCGCGGGCGCTGACTTTCGGCATCAGCGCCTCCAGTTCAACGCCCCGGTCTTGTTGACGTTCCTATAGACCGGGCAACCGCTCTGCGCCCAACCCTCGCCGGCGACATAAGGTGATGGCCGGCCTTGGTTACGATTGTGCTCTGCGACGCTGATGCTGACCAATGCGCGTCCTCTCCAACACCAAGCAAGAGCGCTTTGCACAGGAACTCGCCAAGGGCAAAACGGCAGATGAGGCGTACCAACTGGCGGGCTGCAAGCCCAACCGGGGCAACGCGACCCCAAAAGCAAGTCAAAGCATTTCTGATCGTGTTGCAGAGCTCCTGGAGCGCGGAACCAAGCGCGCCTGATTTTCGCATTTCTGAATGGGGCCGCTCGGAGCGGTCAATGGCGGGTTGGATTGTTTGGCGACGGTCTCCGCAAAGCGGGACTTCCAGAGTGACGCGCGCCGTTTCTCAGCCGTTCTCGCTTCGGTTATTCCCCTCTCGCCGCACTCGGCCGCGACCGCGACTTCCGGTCTTGGCCCTTCTCAGAAGTCGGATGTTTGGCGAACGTCCGCTTTGCGCCACAACCGGCCGTTCGCTTAATTCGCCACCGCGGCGTCTATTCTGAGCCGTATGTGATTACTGCGCTGGCGCTGCGATGGTCGGGACTGTTTTCTCATTCAGCCGCCAGGGCGGTTACCCAGCTGAAATCATAATGCATGCTCAATGCTTTCATCGCGACGACTGCACCCAGAACGCAGATCATCTGCAATAGCCTCCTCGTCGAGAAAACCTTGTTGAACAGCATCATATGATCTTCCGCTTTTGCTCAGTCATATTGTCAGCGAGCCGGCTGGCATGGACCTAGCGTCGGTGGCCTAGACGAATCCCAAGCTTGAGCGCTTTCTGCCGCAGCGAACCCACGCTACGTTTTGTAAGCTTCGCGATTTTAACGACGGGTGTTTTCGCCCTCGAATGCGCACGCAACTCCTTCACATCGGCTTTGGTGTACTCGCGACGCACGACCGTCCTCTTTACTTTTTTAGGCACTCAATATTCCTTGATTGTGAGGCCGCCTTAGTACCACGGATAGCTTGAGCAGCAAGCGTCATCAGCTTTAGACGAGATGGATATCGATTCGGAATCCGTGCTACACCGTGATCGTGGAGTCTCGTGAAAGCAACTGCATGACACTTCGGGTTTATCACGATCTGTAACGAGGAAACTAACCCCAATTACATACCCCTTCCGAACTTAGGAAATCACTAGACGCTTGCTTCTAAATGAGATTCTTCCTTCAAGTATGTTGATGCACAACCATCCTTCCGGCGACCCGACGCCCTCGCAGGCCGACATCCAGATGACCAAGGCGATCATCGATATCGCCAAACCGCTCGGCATCTCCGTGCACGACCACATCATCGTCGGCAAGAACGGCCACGCGAGCCTGAAGGGGATGCGGCTGATCTAGGCTCGTGACCATCGCCACCATCGCTGGCGCGCCGCCGAGCTTCGCGGCGCCTGCAGCGATGAAGGCTTGCGCGAGCAGGATTCGGAGGGGCCAGTCGGCGACGCGCTATGCTGTCGAGAAAGCGCGGAAGCGCTTGAAAAGCTATCTTCTTCCCTCAGAGCCGCATCAGGCCACCGTCGACCACCAGCGTCTGCCCCGTGACGAAACGCGCATCGTCGCTGGTGAGAAAGGCGACTGGGCCGGCGATGTCGGCGGGTGCGCCGAGCCGCTTGATCGCCTGCATCATGTACACCTGCGCCTTCTGCTCGTTGGGCATTCCGCTTGCACCCTCGGTGTCGGTGATTCCGGGATGGACGGCGTTGACGATGATGTTGTGGGCTGCGAGCTCATTGGCGAGCGCGCGCACCAGGCCGACCATCCCCATCTTGGAAGTGACATAGTGGGAGAAGCCCATGCCGGGGGGCGTCACCATGGCAACCGCATCCGAGCCGATCGCGACGATCGCGCCACCCCCCGCCTTGCGCATCAGCGGCACGATCGCGCGGGCGCCGAGCAGATGCGCATCGAGGTTCACCGCCAGAACGCGCCGCCATTCCGCCGCCGTCATCTGATCGAGCGTCGCCAAAGGATAGATGCCCGCGGCGTGGACGAGGATGTCGACGCGACCGAACGCTTGCTCGACCTGGCGAGCGACCTCAGCCCAATCGGCGTCGCTGGTTACGTCGGCAGCGATCGCAATGGCTCCGTTGCCAATCGCCCGCGCCGCATCCGGGGCATTCTCGCGATTGACGATCACGACCTTGGCGCCTCTTTCGGCGAGAAGGTTGGCGATGCCGCGGCCGATGCCCTGTCTGCCGCCGGTCACGATCGCGATCTTGCCTTCATGCGTATTCATACATTCGCTCCTGCCTCGGATTGCGCGTTTGCGAGCGCGCGCAGGCGCGGTTCGCCGACCTCTGACAACATGTCGAATTGGGTGGGTTGCCAGCCCAGCTCAGATCGTGTCCGCGGATCGCGCGAGCGGCTGCATGCCGACTGAAGCAGCACGCCGAATGGATCGAACACCTCGGCCGCTTCGTCCATCGCCAAGCTGCGCGTGCCGACGCCCAAGTCGCGCGCCACCGCCTCGGCAATCCAGCGGTACGGTATCTCGCCGGCGACCGCGTGATAGAGCGCACCGCCCTGCCCGCGTTCGATTGCGAGGGAGAACAATCGCGCCAAATCGGCACTGTGGACATTGGAATAGGCGGCAAGTCCCGCGCCGATGTAACAGGCGGCACCCGTGAGCGCGACGGAGCGGTAGACGCCTGCCACAGGCCCGTTGTCGCCAGGTCCCCAGATCACCGGCGGCCGCACCACCATGCTGCGCAGCCCGTTCTCGGCTGCGGCCCGCACAATCCCCTCCGCCTCGACCCTTGGAAGCGCCAGTGGCTCCGGCACGAAGGGATCGTCTTCGGCGAAGCTATCCGCGCTCCATGCCCCACCGGTACGCTGCATGAAGACGCCGGTACCCGACAGGAAGATCAGCGTCTTGCCGCTTCCGGCGAGCTCGTCGCACAGCTTCCGTACGACGGCCGGCTCGCGATCAAAGGCGATCTGGGCAGCATAGACGACCGCGTCGGCCGAACGTGCCGCGGCGAGCACCGGGGCCATGTCTGTGTCGAGATCACCGCGAATGGTCCGGACGCCCGCACCTCCCAACGCAGTCTCGGCGCGATCGGACCGAGCGAGCCCCAGCACGTCGTGGCCTTTCGCAACGAAATGCCTCGCGAGGGTACTTCCGACAAACCCTGACGCTCCGATGATGAAGATATTCTGTGACATGGCGGCTCCTTCACCCTCTGGTTAAGGGCTCCCATGTCCCCACATAAGCCTATATTAGCCGATACCATGTATCGTCAGGACCGATACTTGCATGTTGGACGGGGTCTCGCTTGATCACCTGCGCACGTTCGTCGCCGCCGCGGACAACGGCAGCTTCTCGGCGGCAGGCCGCGCGATCGGCCGCGCGCAGTCCGTCGTGAGCCAAACCATCGCCAATCTGGAGGCGCAGCTCGGCATCACATTGTTCGAGAGGATCGGCCGCTACCCTCGACTGACGGTGCACGGAGCAAACCTGCTCGCCGACGCGCGCCGCGTGGTGACTGGTGCCGACGCGCTGAAGGCTAAGGCGCGAAGTTTCTCGGCCGGCTTGGAGCCCGAGCTGTCCATCGTTGTTGACGTCATGTTTCCTCAGCGGTGCCTTACCGATGCGCTCGGCAGCTTCAAGCAGCGCTTCCCGTCCACGCCGCTCAGACTCCACATCGAGGCGCTGGGCCGCGTCGCGGAGCTCGTGCTCAACGGTCAGTGCAGCCTCGGTATCACAGGCACACTTCCATTCCTTCCCCCAGGGCTGACAGCCGAACGTCTGTTCAGCGAGCAAATCGTGACGGTGGCCGCTCCAGGGTCGCCTCTGACCGGCAGGCAAGGACCCGTTGCGCTTCGGGATGTGCTGGATGAAACACAGCTCGTGCTCACCGATCGCTCCTCGCTCACGAGCGGGGTTGATTATGGCGTGCAGGGGAAGAACATCTGGCGGCTTGCCGATCTCGGCGCGAAGCACGCTTTCTTGCGTGCCGGGCTTGGATGGGGGCACATGCCGCTCTGGCTGATCAGCGAAGATCTGGCGGAGGGTCGTCTCGAGCGCATCGAACTGGAAGGGCCATCGGCGGGCATGATGCCCTTCCAAGCCGTCTACCCTGCCGATCGATTGCCTGGTCCCGCTGGAAGGTGGCTGCTGGAGCGATTTTCCTCCACCGGTCAAACGAGCTAGCACATGATCCGAAAGGAGCGGCGATATGGAATGGACATCCGATCAGGACCTAGAGCCTGGTACCATTGGTTGAGCCGGCAGCCGGTTCACTTTGCATTTCCCGCTTGTCATCTTTACGGCCCAGCGCCGGCGACGAACAGCACGTCGACCCAGTAGTTATTGGCGTTGAAGGTATTTGTCGGGAAGCTGCTGCTGGTGCCGTAGACATAGACACCATTGCCCCCGCTGCTCGTGCTGGCCGGCGCCGTAAGTGCGCCGCTGATATGGTCGGCGGCGAAATAGTTGGGGTCCGCCGAATAAAAGCCGTTGCAGTGATAAGAAGCGACGTAGATCGTGTTGGCGGTCAATGCCACCGGTGTAGCGAGATTGACAGTTTGCCAGCCGCCGGGGGTCTCGTTGGCGGATGTTGCGCTGGCTAGCAGGGTCCCGGTCGCAGTCCATAGGTTGACGATATGCGGACCAGTGTTCTGCGGCCCTTTGTAAAAGAGAATTGCAAAGACGAGGCCGCCGGCCGACGTCTCGAACTTGACCCCGAGTTCGACCGCATTTGAATCATTGACCGTGATGTTTGCCGGGGTGGTCGTGGCGGTGAAGAGGCTGATGGCATTGGATGGGATAACAGTCAGTGAGACGGTTGCCGAGGCTGTCCCTCCGTGGCCGTTGGTGATTGTGTATGTGAAGTTCGCCGCTCCGAGGTAGCCGCTGGTCGGCGTGAAATTGACCACCTGCGTCGTTGCATTGTAGCTGACGGTTCCGTTGGTCGGGGTGCCGACGCTCAAGATCGACAGGGCAAAGCCGTTGGGATCCGAGTCATTGGCCAGAATCGTAGCGGCAGGAATGGCAAGGACAGTATTCTGAAGCGTTGTAAATCCGCTGTCGTTGTTCGCAACGGGAGGTAGGTTTCCGGTGGCATTCGGGTTGAAAAGTACATCGACCCAATAGTTGCTTGCGTTGAAACTGCTAGTCGGGAAGCTGCCGCTGGGGCCGTAGGAGAAGACTCCGTTGCCGTTGCTGCCGGCGCTGTTAGGGGCCGTGAGCGGCCCACTGGTATGGTCAGTGGCGAAGTAGGCCTCGTCCACCGAGTAGAAGCCCTTGGTGTGATAGGACGCGACATAGATCGTATTGGCGGTCAAGGTCACCGGTGTGGGCAAACCCACGGACTGCCAACCACTCGCGGTTTCGTTGTTGGATGCTGCACTGGCCAGCAGGGTACCCGTCGAGGTCCACAGATTGACGACATGCGCGCTTGTGTTTTGCGGACCCTTGTAGAAAAGAATTCCGAGGACCTGGCCGGCAACGGATGTCTCGAACTTGACCCCGAGTTCGACCAGGCTGGGGTCGTCCACTGTAATCGTTGCCGGTGTCGTCGATGGTCCGAACAGGCTGACGGTGCCAGCACTCACGGTCAGCGATACAGTTGCGGAGGCGGTGCCGCCATGGCCGTTGGTGATTGTATAAGTGAAGCTGGCTGCCCCAAGGTAACCGGTCGTCGGTGTGAAGCTAACGACTTGCGTTGCTGCATCGTAGCTCACCGTTCCATTGACCGGGCTGCTGACGCTTGAGATGGATATTGTGTAGCCATTTGGATCCGTATCATTAGCCAGGATCGAGGCGGCCGGAATGGACAGGACGGAGTTGGGAAGGGTGACAAAGCCTCCGACGTCATTCGCGATGGGTGGAAGGTTCCCGGTTCCACCAGCGCGGTTGAGTACCAAATCGACCCAGTAATTGCCGTTCAGATTTGAGCTCACGGGAAAAATGCTCGTCGATCCATAGGCAAATACACCATTGACGCCGGCGGCCGGTGCGCGCAGCGGACCCGCGCTCCGCGTATTGAGAAAGTAGTTCAAGTCCGCCGAATAGAGGCCCGTAGCGGTGTGGTACGACGCAACGTATGTGGCGCCTGCATTGACAGTGACCGGAGTCGGAAAATTGACCTGCTGCCAGCCGCTTGACGTTTCGCCGGAGAAGGCCGCGGTTGCAAGCAACGTTCCGTCGGCGCTCCAGAAATTGCCGACGTGCGGCCCGGTGTTGAGCGGCTCCTTGTAGAAACGGATACCGCTGACAGTGCCGGCAGAGCTGATCTGCACTCGGATACCAAGCTCTATTGCCAAGGGATCGTTGGCGAGTACCACAAACGGCGCATCAGCAGGCGTGAAAAGGCTCACGATCGCTGCAGGTACAACGCTTACGGTTACACCGGCGGCGGGTGTCTCCATATTGAGGCTGTCGTCGACAGCACGGGACTTGATTGTGAATGTGCCCGGCTGCAGTGGCCACCACGTGTATGTCCAGTTCGTGGTGCCTGTGGCCGGGTGCCAGGTCGTTCCGCCGTCGGTCGAGACCTCGACGACCGCAACCAGCCCGCCGACATCGCTCGCGGTGCCCGAAATCGTCACCGCTTGCTGCTGGACAAGGCTTGCACCCGAAGCGGGAGTAGAGATCGTCGAGACCGGCGGCGTGTGATCCGTTGATGCGCTGGCGGCAACGAGGTTCGTCTGCAGGGTTTGCGGCTGCACGCCCATGTCCGCAAACAGGTTCACCATGGCCTGCTGTACGTTCGGATCTTCGGGCGTCGGTCCCACACTGCCAAGGTTGCAGTAGTCGTGCGTCGTGTCGAGGCCAAAAGACAGGAAGACCGTTCCCGTACCGAACACGATTGCCCCGCTCGGTGCGCGATACAGGACGAGATTATGTGTCGCAGTCCGGGCGCCGGTGGTGTTGCCATAATCGAGCAGATAGGTGTCCACCGGAAGGACCGTCGATGACACTGCAATCAATCCGCCCGGCCGGAAGCCGTTGTCTGGCGCTTCGTCCCATTCGTAGCCAAGCATGCCGATTGCCAGAGAGTTGGTCGTGCCGGCTTGCACCGCCGTATTCCGCCAGAATCTGAACTGTGCGAGGTTCGAGGGAATCGTGATCGTGTCGCCGCGAAATGAATCCACCTGGAAGATGGTGCCGGTCAGCGCATTTTCAGGACGTCCTCCATCGGACGGAGGGCTGAAGCTCGGATCGCGCCAGGTGCCGGTCCACTCCGGCGACGGATCGATTTTTGCGGCGGCGTGGGTTTCCTTGTAGCAGACGAGAATGCGGTTCGCCGTACCGTTCGCATCCGCTTCCCATCGCGTTTTCCAGTAAACCTCGTTGCCGCTCATGAAGATGAGGTGCACGCCCGCATCACGTGCGGCCTCTACATTGGTCCGGAGATCGCCGGACCAATATTCATCGTGTCCGACCGACATGAACACCCTGTAGTTCGTCAGCGGAATGTTGCCCGGCCCCGCGTCGACGGTTGAGATGTAGGTCACATCGTATCCGTTTCGCTCGAGCCAGCGAATCGCTGCATACTCCCCGCTGAACACGAAATCCTGCGGGCCAGCATATAGCCCAATACCGTCACGTGTGCCGAAGGGCCGGTTGTAGCTGACTTTGAAAGCGCGCCCGTCACCACTCTGCGTCGCATTTCCTCCGTACAGGCTTGCACCGCCCCAGCCGTTGTAGGCATGCCATGTCGTGTCGGAGGTCTTGAAGACGATATCCCGCGCCGCACCGTCATTGCGGACGACAAAGGTCATATGGCTTTCGCCGGCTGTCGTGTCCTGACGGACAAGCTTTGCGATATACACGCCGGAGACCGCCGTCGCGGGGACGGTCCACGTGACGGTGACGTTCCAGTTGGCGGCATCGTACAGACCGATCGAAGGATCACCGTCCGGTTGCGACGGCTGGATCGACGCGGCGTTCTGCTGAATGGACGTTACGAAACGAGCGCCGTCGCCGCCGTAATAGCCAAGGCGATAGATGTCGATCCGGTAGTTCGTCGAATCGGTATTGATCTTGAAGCCGATCTGGCTTCCACTATTGACGCTGATGCTGGTGGCGAAGCCTTCGATATTGGTGGCTGCCGGACCGCTGAGGTCCCACACTGCTTGAGAGGTGCCGGTGTTCTGGTTTTCGATAACGATTGGATTTTGTGCCATTTGCTAGCATCTTTGCTGTGAGAAACGTGACTGCAATAAATCGTCGCCTGCAAAGCTTGGTATCGAATCACCACTCGAGCGTTCATCGACCGACGTTCACAATCTAGTGCAATTGCGATGGCGTCGTGACAGCGTGTTCGATTGATGAGAAACTGGCAGCGGCCCCGGAGATTGGCCGATCAATCAGGGAGCGTTGAGCCGATGACGGAAGAGCAACGTCCGACCTGGACAGAAGGCAAGACCTGGTTGTATCGCGGTTATCAGGTCACGCACGCTCGTGACGGAAAAAGCGTGGAAGTTCGCAAAGGCAACGGGCCGCCGATAAAAAGCCTTGCTAAACCGGTCACATACAAGGACGTGACAGATTGCATCGACAGACTCCATCCCTCGGCGCCCTGACGAGATTCCCTGGTCGGAGTACATCGGTGCGGTGATCGTGTGTGAAGCCTCGAGAGAGAAACGCTAGGATCGTTCGCATCGCCGAAGACACAGATGGAAACATCGGGCATTAAATAGAAACAAGTGGAAACATAGAAACAAACCCGCCCGGCCCTCGGAACGGCGAAGCAGGCGACCCTCTCCTTCAAGTGGTGCCCGTGATGCGGCGGCGGTCTTACGGCGCAACCCAGCGTCGCACCGCATCCATCGTATCGGCGGGCGAAGTGTTGAAGCAGATGGAGGCCTCCGGCGCCAGCCGGTGCACGAGGTTGATGATCTTCTCGAACAGCAGCAGTTGCTCGGCGGGCTCGCGCAGGCCCGCGCCGATGACGACGCAGTCGAACCGTTTCGACTCCAGCGCCATGGCCACCACCCGCTCGGCGGTATCGCCAAGATCGACCAGACAGGCTTCCGCCTGATAGCCGTGGGTGCGCAACTGATCGATCTGCGCGTCGATATAGTTCCTGATGAGTTCCGGCGTGAGCTGCGGAAAGGCGCTGAAATCCGCGAATGCGGGATCGATGCCGATTGCAAGCACGGTCGTCGCCATAATCCGCTCCTGGTCGGAAAAAGACAGATCGAGACATCAACAGCCAACGCCGCGCACGCCAAGGGCGTTCCTCGTCCCAGCACACGGACAGGTGACGGAAAGAAAGCGCCGATTAGCAGGGGTTTACGTCTTCGGCCGCAACGCAATATCGGAGCTCGGCGATTTTGTCAGCGGTAACCGGATGTTTAAGGGACCATTCACACCATGCTGAGAAACTTCTGGTGACTTTTGGAATTTTGATTCGCCGACCGTGAATACCTGATCGACAATTTCATCGCCTGGCCCCCCAACGCAGGAACCCCACACATGTTCGGAAGCCGGAAATCGCGTGCCGGTGACATTGCCAAGACTGCCGCCGACGTCATCACTGCCAACCTGATGGTCGCGGATGCGTCACTGACCATCACCTACATGAACCGTGCGGTGATAAAGCTGCTCACCGACGCGGAAGCCGACATCCGCAAGGAGCTTCCGGGCTTCTCGGTCGCCAAGCTGATCGGCGGCAGCATCGACATGTTTTACAGGGATTCCGCCCAGCGGCACCTTCTGGGACAGTTGAAGTCGCCGCACCGGGAGACCATCAGGTTCGGTGGCCGCGCCTTCGATCTCATGATCACGCCGCTGACCACGGACGACGGGCAGCGCGCAGGCTTCGCCGTGGAATGGTCCGATGCTTCGATCCGGCTGCAGAACCTGGACTTCCGGGCGCAGACCACGGCCATCGGCCGCGTCCAGGCGGTGATCGAATTCAATCTCGACGGCACTGTCATCACCGCCAATGAGAATTTCCTGCGCGCGCTCGGCTATTCGCTGGCCGAGATCCAGGGCAAGCACCACAGCATGTTTGTCGAGGCATCATTCCGCGACAGCCCGAACTATCGGGAGTTCTGGCAGAAGCTGAACCGAGGCGAGTTCGAGACCGGTGAGTTCAAGCGGATCGGCAAGGGCGGCAGAGAGGTCTGG
This sequence comes from Bradyrhizobium sp. Leo170, assembly GCF_004296405.1. Taxonomy (GTDB): domain Bacteria; phylum Pseudomonadota; class Alphaproteobacteria; order Rhizobiales; family Xanthobacteraceae; genus Bradyrhizobium. The sequence goes on along the minus strand of NZ_PSRR01000042.1, from coordinate 23,850 downwards.
ATTCTCGCGTCATACAATCCGGTGTTCGATGAGAACGGCAAGCCGTTCAAGGTGGTCAAATTCGCCACCGACGTGACCGAGCAGAAGCTGCGCAACGCCGATTTTGCCGGCCAGATCGCGGCCATCGACAAGTCGCAGGCCGTGATCGAGTTCGCGATGGACGGCACGGTAAGAACGGCGAACGCGAATTTCCTGAAGACGCTGGGCTACACGCTGCACGACATCCAGGGCCGTCACCACAGCATGTTCGTCGATCCCGCCGAGCGTGACCTGCCAGCCTATCGGGAATTCTGGGCTGCGCTTAATCGCGGCGAATACCAGACCGGTGAGTTTCGCCGTGTCGGCGCCGGCGGACGCGAAGTCTGGATCCAGGCCTCCTACAATCCGATCATGGATCTCAACGGCAAGCCGTTCAAGGTCGTCAAATACGCCTCCGACGTCACCGCCCAGGTTATCGCGCGGCTGAAGAGCGAGCGCGTCCGCGGCATGATGGAGCAGGTCGCGGCCGGCGCCGAGGAATTGAATGCCTCGGTGCGCGAGATCTCGGAGGCGATGGTCAAGTCCAAGGAAACGGCTGCGGCCGCCACCGACCATGTGCAATCCGCCGACCACCAGGCGCAGCGGCTGACCGCCGCGGCCGCCTCGATGAGCGGCATCCTGCAGATGATCGGCGACATCACCGGCCAGATCAACCTGCTCGCGCTGAACGCGACCATCGAGTCCGCACGCGCCGGCGAGGCCGGCCGTGGCTTCGCGGTGGTCGCCGCCGAGGTCAAGAACCTGGCCAACCAGGCCAAGCAGGCGACCGACAAGATTGGCGTCGAAATCGACTCGCTGAATGGCATTTCCGTCGACGTGGTCACTGCGCTGGGCACGGTCCGCCGGTCGATCGAGGCGGTGGGCGAATATGTGACGTCGACGGCGGCCGCGGTCGAGGAGCAGAGCGTCGTCACCGGCGAGATGTCGTCGAGCATGCAGCGCGCCGCCAACGAGGCCACCGCCATCGGCTGATAGCAGCGGATTACCAACGGCTCAGATCGAAGACTTGCCGTATCGGCGGTGGATGCTGCACTCCCTCTCCCGCTTGCGGGCAGGGCTATCGCATATAGCTGTTTGATGGCTGTGAACGAGGCGGGCCTCATGGTTCTCCGAGCGATGCGCAGCATCGTCTCGAGACGCGCCGCAAGCGGCGCTCCTCACCATGAGGGTCTAAGATTCCGCCGCGAAATCAGACCTCATCCTGAGGAGCCCGCCAAAGGCGGGCGTCTCGAAGGATGGGCCGCGAAGGAACCGCCGCCGACTCGACCAAATCGCATCACGCCATAGCGGCTGCTACTGGTCGCGCAGCATGATCAGGGGGTCGGCGCTGTCGGGGACCTTGCGCCACTGCGCATTGTCGTCGGCCTCGAACTGCCAAGTCTCGCCCTTCTCGGACATCAGCAACATCTGGCCGTGATCGAGCCGCCAGACCGTCGGCGCGAACGCCGTCACCGCCGGATCGCATTTCGGCTTCAAGAAGACCTGGAAATTGTCCTGACCGGCTTCGGTATTGGTCAGCGTCAGGCCGCAGATCGCCTGTCCGTTGCCGCGCACCATCGACCAGTCGCCGATCATCTGGTCCATCGACTTGGCGAGCGCGCGCGCCGCGGCGAGGTTTTGCAGGATGTAGACGCCCTCGCCGGTCCGATGCCCCTCAAAGATGCCGCTCTCGACCTCAGTGAAATCGATCACCGGTTCGCCAACCGCATTCTGCAGCCGCACGATGTCGAGGCCCTTGATGTTCCAGGCGGCGATGTCCTTGGTGAAAGGCAGGGCCGCCGGACAGGAAGGCTCGAGCTCGAGCTTGAGGCCTTGGGCCGCGGCATCGCCCTTCAGCGTGACGACGCAGGTCTTGCTGCGCTCGGTGGTCGCAAGCTCCCACTGCCCGATCATTTCCTTTTTCAGCGACGTGGCATCCTGGGACGACGCAGGTCCAGCGCCGCCGGCGATTGCAAGCAGCATTGCCACCACGACGCTGAAACGGCGGACTGACATCGACTATCCCTGATCAACGTCCCTTTACCGGGGTTTCCGCGACGGGCGTGAGCGGCGGCTTGCCGGCGAACCAGCTTTTGAGATTGTCGACCACGAGCTGGTCCATGGCATTGCGCGTTACCACGGAAGCCGAACCGATATGTGGCAGCACCACGACATTCTGCATCGACTTCAGCTCGTCCGGCACGTTGGGCTCGGTGGCGAACACGTCGAGACCGGCGGCCAGGATGGTCCCCGATTTCAACGCCGCGATCAGCGCCGGCTCGTCCACGACCGAACCTCGCGCGACGTTGATCACCACGCCCCGCGGGCCGAGCGCCTTCAACACATCGGCATTGATCATCTTCGCGGTGGAGGCGCCGCCGGGCACGATCACGACAAGCGTATCCACCGCCTTCGCCATCTCGATCAGGTCGGGATAATGCTGGTAGGACACGCCGGCCGCCGGATTGCGCGAATGATAGACGACCGGAACGAGCGAAGCCTCGAGCCTGCGGCCGATCGCCTGCCCGATCCGCCCCATGCCGACGATGCCGACCTTGCGGTCGCGCAGCGAGCCGACGCTCAAGGGATAGTTCTGCGTCTGCCAGAGGCCGGAGCGCACATAGCGGTCGGCCTTGATGAATTCGCGCAGGGTCGCGATCAGGAGGCCCATGGCGACGTCGGCGACCTCCTCGGTCAGGACGTCGGGCGTATTGGTGACGATGATGTTGTGCTCGCGCGCATAGGCGGACTCGACATGGTCGTAGCCGACGCCGAAGCTCGCAACGAGCTCGAGCTTCGGGAATTGCGCCAGCACGGTCCTGTCTGTGGACACGGTGTGATAGGTCACGGCCATGCCGCGGATCTTGGCCTTGGTCTCCGGCGTCAACCGCTCGAGATCGGCGCGGTTTTCGGCAGTGTGCAGGATGAACTGATCGGGAAAGCCGTTCTGCAGAATGGGACGGATCGGCCCGTAGACCAAAAGGTCGATCTTGTCAGAAGAGATAGTTGCAGCCATCAGCTTTCCTTTCCAAGCGCGCTCTCGTGCCAGCGCCGCAATACCAGGTGCGAAATTAGCGCCAGCACCCCATAGATGACAATCCCGGCGACCGAGAGCAGGAACAACGCCGCGAACATACGTGGAATGTTGAGACGATAGCCGGACTCGGCGATGCGGAAGGCGAGACCGGAGCCTGCGCCCGCGGTGCCGGCCGCGATCTCGGCCACGACCGCGCCGATCAGCGACAGGCCGCCCGCGATCCGCAATCCTCCGAGGATGAACGGCAGCGCCGCCGGCAGTTTCAGAAAACACAAAGTCTGCAGCCGCGTCGCGCCGTAAAGCTGGAACAGCCCGGCGAGGTTGCGGTCAACGGAATTGAGCCCGAGCGTGGTGTTGGACAGGACTGGAAAGAAGGCGACGATCCAGGCGCAGACCACCACGGCGGTCTGTTGCTGCAGATAGATCAGAAGCAGCGGCGCGATCGCAATCACCGGCGTGACCTGCAGGATCACCGCATAGGGGAACAGCGAATATTCCAGCCATTTCGACTGGTTGAACAACAGCGCCAGCGCGATGCCGCCGATCGCGGCCGCCACAAAACCTTCCAGCGTGGTCAGCAAGGTGACGCCCAGCGATTGCGACAGCACCGGCCAGTCGCCAATCAGGGTCTGAAACACCGCCACCGGCCCCGGCAGTACATAGGGCTGGATATTGTTGATGCGAACGATCGCTTCCCACAGCACGACAGCGGCCGCGAAGACGACGACCGGCAACAGCAGGCGGACCGCATGCAGCGAGGACTTCATACGCCGGCCTGTCCCGCATAGGCCGGCGCCAGCGCGCCCGAAACCTGGCGGCAGAAGCCGGCATATTCGGCGGAGGTGCGGAATTCCTCGCCGCGCGGCTCGGTCGCGCTGATGCGAAACTCCGCACCGATCCGCCCCGGCCGCGCCGTCATCACGATCACGCGCTGCGAGAGATACACCGACTCGAACACCGAATGGGTGACGAAGATCACGGTCTTGTGCAGCTTGCGCCAGAGCGCGAGCAGATCGTTGTTGAGGCGGAAACGCGTGATCTCGTCCAGCGCCGCGAATGGCTCGTCCATCAGGAGAATATCGGGATCGGTGACCAGCGCCCTGGCCAACGAGACCCGCATCTTCATGCCACCGGACAGTTCGCGCGGATAGGCCTTGGCGAATTCGGCAAGCCCGACCTGCGCCAGCGCCTCGTCGATGCGCGCATCCGCCTCGCCTGTCGGCGCATGGGCAAGTTTCAGCGGCAGGCGGACATTTTCGCGCACGCTCGCCCATGGCATCAGGGTCGGCTCCTGGAACACGAAACCCATCGGGTGATGGCCGCGCATTTCCGCCGCGAGAGGCGAGACGCTGACCGTGCCGGCGGTCGGCGCGGCAAGGCCCGCGATCAGCCGCAGCGCGGTGGATTTGCCGCAGCCCGACGGCCCGACCAGCGACACGAACTCGCCGCGCCGGACGTCGAGGTCAACGGGCCCGAGCGCCGCGACGCCGGTGTCATAGACTTTCGTGACGCCACGCAGGCTCACCGCAAGCGGGGAGCCGGCGTCCAGTTCGCTTGAGGCTTGCTCGGCCATCACGAGAGCAATCTTCGTGCTTACTTCTTCGGCCGCAGGTCGAGCCCGACGCCCTTGTTGACGAAGCGCAGCGTATAGGCCTGGCGGAAGTCGATATCGGAGCGAACGACGCCGGCCCGCACCATCTTGTCGAAGAAGCTCGCCATCCGTTCGTCGGTCATGGCGCCGATGCCGTTCTTCAAGGAGTCGCCGGAATCGACGATGCCGTATTCCTTCATCTTGTCGATGGAATAGCTGAGCAGTTCGTCGGTCATTTCCGGATTGAGCTTCTTGATCATGGCGTTCGCAGCGGCATTGTCGCCGTAGAGATAGTTGTACCAGCCGATGATGGAGGCGTCGACGAAGCGCTGGACGAGATCTGGCTTCTTCTCGACCATCTCGCGACGGGTCTCGATCAAGGTCGAATAGGTGTTGAAGCCGTAATCGGCGAGCAGGAAGATTCCGGGCTTGAAGCTTGCGGCCTTCTCCACCGCGAACGGCTCCGAGGTGACATAGCCCTGCATCGCGCTCTTCTTGTCGACGATGAAGGGTTGCGGGTTGAAGGTGTACGGCTTGACCTTGCTCTCGCTGAATCCGTATTCGGATTTCAGCCACTGGAAGTAGGTCGTCATGCCCTCCTTGGAGACGAGCAGCGTCAGCGGCTTCAGATCCTCGAGCTTGGTTGCCTTGATGTCAGGATGGGTCAACAGCACCTGCGGGTCCTTCTGGAACATCGCGGCGACGGCGACCAGCGGCACGTTGTTGGTGACCGCGTCGAACGACTGCAGCGAGTTCGCACTCATGAAGAAATCGATCTTGCCGGCGATCAGGAGGATGCGATTGTTGTTGTTGGGACCGCCGGGAACGATGGTGACTTCGAGGCCATATTTGTTGTAGGTGCCGTCGACCAGCGCCTGGAAGAAGCCGCCATGCTCGGCCTCCGCGACCCAGTTGGTGCCAAACGAAACCTTGTCCAAGGTCTGGGACCTTGCCGGCGCAAAGGCCGCAACCAGGGCGAAAACGGCTATAGTTAACGCTCGCAGCAAAAAGGCCCGCTTCATGGTTGGACTCCGTCGCTGGTTATGGCCCATGATGGGTGATGGACGCCGAATGCGCCCGCGGCAGGGCCGGCAAATTACCTCGCAAATCCGCGCAAAGGAACGCTTGGCAGAGAAACGTTTGGCATGACTTCCACTGTTCCACCCCGCGACTGGACCGAAATCCGCTGGCCGGAGATCGCTGGCGCCGATCCGGCGCGCTGGATCGCGGTGCTGCCGCTCGCGGCGACCGAGCAGCACGGGCCGCATCTGCCCCTCGGCACCGACATCATGGTCGCCGAAGCCTATCTGGCGCTCGTGCGCGAGCTGTTGCCGGTCGGCCTCCCCGCCACCTTCCTGCCGCTGCAGCCGGTCGGCATTTCCACCGAGCATATCGATTTTCCGGGCACGCTGACGCTGCCGACCAATGTCGCATTGAAGACGTGGACGGCGCTCGGCGGCAGCGTGGCACGCACAGGCGTCAAGAAGCTGGTGATGGTCACGAGCCATGGCGGCAACAGCGCCGCGATGAGCCTGGTCGCGCAGGATTTGCGCGCGCAACACGGGATGCTGGTGATCACCACGAGCTGGTCGCGGCTGAGCGCGGCGGAGAAGCTGTTCGATGCGGAAGAAGTGCGCCACGGCATTCACGGCGGCGCGGTCGAGACCTCGATCATGCTGGCGCGCTATCCGCAGACGGTGCGCAACGAAGCGATCGCGGATTTTCGTCCCGCCAGCATTGCGATCGAAAAGGATCATCGCTGGCTGTCGACGCAACGGCCCGCGCCATTCGCCTGGCAAACACAAGACCTGCACGCAAGCGGCGCGGTCGGCGATGCGACCAAGGCCTCCGCGGAGAAGGGCGAGCGCCTGCTCGATAACGGCGCGCGCGCGTTCTGCGAGCTGCTTATCGATGTCGATAACTTCGACGTGAACAAGCTCGCAGCCGGACCACGCTCGTCCACTAAGCCGCTGTTCTGACAGCCGAATAATCGACAGCCACAGGCTCCTTCCTGCGCTTCGAACCCAAATCGCGGAGGCTCCGTCCAACGGTGCGTGCGGGCCATCCCGGCGCCGCCTTCAACAGGATGGAGTTATCCATGTCGATCAAGACCAAGATTGCTGCTCTCGCTCTCGCCGCGCTCGCTGTCACCGGCACGATCGCGACGTCGACCACCCAGGCGCAAGCCAAGCCGTTCCACCACCACCACTGGGGCTGGGGCGTCGGCGCCGGCCTCGTCGGCGCAGCGGTTGTCGGCAGCGCCATCGCCGCGAACAATGGCTACTACTACGACGGCTATCGCCGCTGCGGCTGGGTTCGCCAATACGATGTGTTCGGCAATTACATGGGCCGCGTGCGTACCTGCAATTTCTGATCGATCGACGGAGCGGTTTTGGTTGACGCGTTTTCTTGACGCGAACCCGTAAACCTCCTTCGCTCGAAAACACGTCGACCGTGGATTGTGCGTCCGGCACGGGCGCCTCATCCACCCCGTGTCGTACCCCGACCCGCCCGGCTGTCCCCCCGGGGCGGGTCATCCACTTCCGGATCTGGCCGCGGCAAGATGATCGCGCTTTCTGTTGCAAAACTGTCATCGAGCGATGCGATCCAGCGGTAATAACCCGCAGCTTCTTGCTATTGCGAATTATTCGCAATAAGGGTTGCGGTATAGTGTGGCTTCCCCGATCTGGCGCGATGGAGGGGAATCAGGACATGCGACCGGGGCAGAGGCGGCGTGATGATTTGGTGTTGGGGAAGGCGTCGTAGCAGCGCTTCGGGAACGGGCACGCTGAACTGTCGCGACATTCAGTTTGGAAACATCTCCGCCATGCCGCGCCGCAGCCGATCCCTTGAGCTGATTCTCGGCCACGCGGCGGCCGCGACCTTCGCCTTGAGCGGCCCGGCGGTTGCGGCCGACATCGCCGTCAAGGCTCCCGCCTACGCCGCCGTCTACGATTGGACCGGCTTCTATCTGGGAGCCCATACCGGCTACGGCGATGGTAGCCTGGGCCCGCGCACCAATCCCCTCCCCGAACAGTCCGTGTTCTTTCCCCCGACGATCACCGGGCTGCTCGGCGGCTATCAGGCCGGATACAATCGGCAATTCTCCAATCGCGTGGTGCTTGGCATCGAGGCCGACGCCACGTTCACGAGCCCGCTGGACATGCCGCGGCTGGTGCCCGCCCCATTTCAGAGTTCGATCGACTATACCGGCACCTTGCGTGGCCGCGTCGGCTACGCATTCGGATTGTGGATGCCCTATCTGACCGGCGGCTTCGCCTGGGGGCACAGCCATGTCAGGATCAACGACGCCGACGGCGAGATTGTCTCGACCCCCGGTCGATATCACACCGGCTGGACCATCGGCGCCGGTGCCGAATTCGCGCTGAGCGGCAATTGGAGCGCGAAGCTCGAATATGACTATGTCAACCTCGCGCAACGGACCTACGACCTCGGCGAATTCGGCTTGCCCCCCGTCAGCATCAAGCCCGATCTCCATCTGCTGAAGTTCGGCTTGAACTATCAGTTTGGCGATGCGCCTTGGCCGGTCGCTGCAAGCCCGACCAAACTTCCTGAGTCGAACGACTGGAATGTGCATGCGCAGACCACGTTCCTGCCGCAGGGCTATCCGTCGTTCCGCTCGCCCTACATGGGCACCAACAGCCTGCCGGGACCTGGACAACTCCAGGCGACCTGGACCACGACGGCGTTTCTCGGCCTCAGGCTGTGGGAAGGCGGCGAGCTCTATTTCAATCCGGAGCTGGCGCAGGGCTTCGGCATCAACGGCACGCTGGGCCTTGCCGGTTTCCCCAACGGCGAAGCACAAAAGGCGGGAGCAGCCTTTCCGAAGCTGCGGCCACAACGCTACTTCCTCAAGCAGACCTTTGGACTCGGAGGCGAGCAGGAAGAGGTCGCCGATGGTCCCAACCAGTTGCCAGGCAAGCGCGACATCAACCGCATCACCGTCGTCGTCGGGCGCTTTGCGGTCGGCGACTTCTTCGACGGCAATTCCTATGCGAAGGACCCGCGCCTCGACTTCATGAACTGGGCGATGTGGGCCTCCGCCGCCTACGACTTCCCGGCCGACCTGCCTGGTTATACGCGCGGCGCGGTAGTCGAGTTCAACCGCAAGGACTGGGCGGTGCGCGCTGGCCTGTTCCAGGTGCCCGATGCGCCCAACAGCGATATCCTGACCTTCAAGACCGGCGGCACGGTGGTCGAGTTCGAGGGGCGCTATTCGCTCGAAGACCAGCCCGGCAAGCTCCGGCTCGGTGCCTTCGCCAATCGCGGCAATACCGGCATCTACCGCGAGGCGCTGGATATCGAGAGCCTGAACCCGGCGCTCGACATCAATGATGTGATGGCGAGCATCCGCCGCGACAATCTCAAATACGGCTTCTACGCCAACCTCGAGCAGCAGCTCGCCACGGACATTGGCTTGTTCGCCCGCGCGAGCTGGAACGACGGCCGCAGCGAAATTCTCTCGTTCACCGACGTCGATCGCAGCGTTTCGGGCGGCCTGTCGGTCAAGGGCAGCTATTGGGGGCGGCCAAGCGACACGTTCGGCGTTGGCGGCGCGATCAACGGCCTGTCCGCCGGGCATCGCGATTTCCTTGCCGCTGGCGGCCTCGGCCTGCTGATCGGCGATGGCCGGCTCAACTACAGTCATGAGCGCATCTTCGAGACCTACTACGCGTATTCGATCAGCAAGAACTTCACCTTGACGGCGGACTATCAGTTCATCACAAACCCCGCCTATAACGCCGACCGTGGCCCCGTGCACATCTTCGCGGGAAGGCTGCACGGGGAATTCTAGAGCACATCTTTCCGACAAGATCGTGCCCAAACGGAAGGATCGCGGGAGATATCGGTTTAAGGAATCGTTTCCCGCCGCTTTCGCCTCAGGTGATGAGGAGCCGCAATGCTCGAACAATCCGCTGAGCCCAACCTTATCGACATCCGCGGCGTCTGCCGCTCCTTTCCCAAGGGCAGCGGCGAGAACCTTTTGGTGCTCGAAAACGTCGACCTGACGATCCGCGCAGGCGAGATCGTCGGATTGCTCGGCCGCTCCGGCTCCGGCAAATCGACGCTGCTCCGTATCATCGCCGGCCTCGTCGATCCCTCCTCAGGCGAGGCGGCCTGTCGCGGCAAGAAGATCGCAGGTCCCCCCAACGGCGTCGCGATGGTGTTCCAGTCGTTTGCACTGTTTCCCTGGCTCACGGTGCTGCAGAATGTCGAGCTCGGGCTCGAAGCACTCGGCATCGACGCCGCCGAGCGGCGCACCCGCGCGCTGGCCGCGATCGACCTGATCGGCCTCGACGGCTTCGAATCCGCCTACCCCAAGGAGCTGTCCGGCGGCATGCGCCAGCGTGTCGGCTTCGCGCGTGCCCTGGTGGTGCATCCGGACCTGCTCCTGATGGACGAGCCGTTCTCGGCGCTGGACGTGCTGACCGCCGAAACACTGCGCACCGACCTGATCGACCTCTGGACCGAAGGGCGCCTGCCGATCAAATCGGTGCTGATGGTGACGCACAATATCGAGGAGGCGGTGCTGATGTGCGACCGCATTCTCGTGTTCTCGTCCAATCCCGGGAGGGTGGCGACCGAGATCAAGGTCGATTTCCCGCATCCGCGCAACCGTTTGGATCCGGCGTTCCGGCAGCTCGTCGACAGCATCTATGGGCGCATGACGCAGCGGACCGACGGAAAGTCAACGACGGCGACCGAGATGATGTCCGGCGCAGGCGTCGGCACCGCGCTCGGCCATGTCTCGTCCAATGAACTGTCCGGCCTGATCGAGACGCTGGCAGCACCGCCTTATAATGGCCACGCCGACCTGCCGGTCCTCGCCGGCAGCCTGCAAATGGAGACGGACGAGATCCTCCATCTCGGCGAGTCGCTGCAGCTCTTGCGTTTCGCCCGATTGAGCGAGGGCGACCTGGTGCTGACGGAAGCCGGCCTGCGCTTCGCCAATCTCGAAACCGACGCGCGCAAGAAACTGTTCGCCGAGCATCTGATCAACTACGTGCCGGTGATGGGCCTGATCAAGCGCGTGCTCGACGAGCGCCCGTCCCACACCGCGCCCGCCGCGCGATTCCGTAACGAACTCGAGGACTACATGTCCGAGGACTATGCGGATGAGACGCTAAAGACCATCGTCTCATGGGGACGCTATGCCGAGCTGTTCGCCTATGACGAACAGTCGGAGACGTTCAGTCTGGAGAACCCGCATTAGCGATTGAATTGACCACGTAGCCCGGGTGAAGCGCAGCGCAACCCGGGACACGTGCATCAACGTTGACGAGCGGTCCCCGGGTTACGCTGCGCTCCGCCCGGGCTACGGGCTACGATCTCTTCACCCCGCCGGCTGGAACGAATCGGGGCGGGCCATGGCCCAGGCGTCGCGGAAACGGCGGTCCTGGGTGCCTTCGAGCAATTCGCCCGGACGCAGCGCCGGGTAGAGCTCGGCAAAGGTGCGGACTTCCGCGGTCGACGTCCGCTGCGTGAAATGGATTGGCCGTAACTCCTGCGGATGCTCGAGGCCGGCAGCGGCGAGCAGCTCCGCCAGCGCATGCAGCGTCGCGTGGTGATAATTGCAGACGCGCTCGATCTTGTCGGGCACGTAGAGCGCGCGGTTGCGGATCGGGTCCTGCGAGGTCACGCCGGTCGGGCAGCGGTCGGTGTGGCAGCTCAAGGACTGGATGCAGCCGAGCGCGAACATGAAGCCACGCGCCGAATTGCACCAGTCGGCGCCGATCGACATCGCGCGCGCCATGTCGAAGGCGGTCGCGATCTTGCCGGAGGCGCCGATCTTGATGCGGTTGCGCGCATTGATGCCAACCAGCGCATTGTGGGCAAAATTGACGCCTTCGCGCATCGGCATGCCCAAATGGTCCATGAATTCCAGCGGCGCCGCGCCGGTGCCGCCCTCATTGCCGTCGATCACGATGAAGTCGGGATAGATTCCGCTCTCAAGCATCGCCTTGCAGATCGCGAGGAATTCCCAGGGATGGCCGATGCACAGCTTGAAGCCGGCCGGCTTGCCGCCGGACAGCCTACGCATCTCGCCGACGAAGGCCATCATCTCAAGCGGCGTCGAGAAAGCCTTGTGCGAGGCCGGCGAAATGCAGTCTTCGCCCAAGGGAACGCCCCTGATCTTGGAGATCTCTTCCGAGACCTTTGCTGCCGGCAGCACGCCGCCATGGCCGGGCTTGGCGCCCTGGCTCATCTTCAGCTCGACCATCTTGATCTGGTCGTCGGCAGCGACGCGCGCGAACTCGTCCGGATTGAACGTGCCGTCGCGGTTGCGGCAGCCGAAATAGCCGGAGCCGATCTCCCAGATGATGTCGCCGCCCTTCTCGCGGTGATAGGGGCTGACGCCGCCTTCGCCAGTGTCATGCGCGAAGCCGCCCTTGTTGGCGCCGGCGTTCAGCGCGCGCACCGCGTTGGGACTGAGCGCGCCGAAGCTCATCGCGGAGATGTTGAAGACGGAGGCCGAATAAGGCCTGGTGCAATCGGGACCGCCGATGGTGATGCGGAATTTCTCATTCGAGTAGGGCTTCGGCGCCACCGAATGGTGCATCCACTCATAGCCCTCGCGGTAGACGTCCTCCTGGGTGCCGAACGGCCGCTTGTCGAGCACCATCTTGGCGCGCTGATAGACGACGGCGCGGGTGTCGCGGGAGAACGGCATGCGTCCTTCTCGCTCTCGAAGAAATACTGCCGCATCTCCGGGCGGATCTCTTCGAGCAGGAAGCGCAAGTGCGCCGAGATCGGATAATTGCGCAGCACCGCGTGGTGCTTCTGCATGAGGTCGCGGACGCCGAGCAGCGTCAGCGCGCCGAAGATCAGCAAGGGAATCAGGATGACGTCGATCAGCTTCCGGTCGACGATGCCGAACGCGAGCAAGAGAGCGGTGACGACCGAGCAAATCGTAAGCACGATGAAGCGCGGCGAGAACGGAAGCAGCAGCGTTTCCATGAAACCCCTCAGCAGACCCTGCCGGATTGTTGTTGGCGGGCGGGGGAGCCTAATCCATCCCGCGCCATCTGCCATACGGTATAATCGGCCTTCGGGTTCACGGATGTGACACCGATGCCACCCGGTCCGGGGTGTTGTATTGCGCTGCAACGAAGGAGAACGCGGCCGCCCTCCGCCGTCATTCCGGGACATCGCGCAGCGATGGGCCCGGAATCCACCGGGCCGCAAACGCCCGCGGAGAAATGGATTCCGGGTTCGCGCTTCGCGCGCCCCGGAATGACGGCGGAGAGGGTGGCCTTGAGCAGAAAAGCTCAGCGCTCGACGAAGGCCTTTTCGATCACGAAATGGCCGGGCGCGCTGTGGTTGCCTTCGGCGAAGCCGCGGCCCTCGAACAGCTTGCGCAGGTCTTCCAGCATCGCTGGGCTGCCGCACATCATGATGCGGTCGGTCTCGAGATCGAGCGGCGACTGGTGGATGTCGTTGAAGAGCTGGTCCGAGGTGATCAGGTCGGTGATGCGGCCACGGTTGCGGAACGGCTCGCGCGTGACGGTCGGATAATAGAGCAGCTTCTCGGCGAGCAGCGGACCGAACAATTCGTCGTCGCGCAGATTGGCGACCAGCTCCTCGCCATAGGCGAGCTCGGCCACCTGGCGGCAGCCATGGACCAGCACGATGGTCTCGTAGCGGTCATAGACCTCGGGGTCCTTGATCAGGCTCGCAAACGGGGCCAGCCCCGTGCCGGTCGACAGCAGCAACAGCCGCTTGCCGGGGATCAGATTGTCGGTGATCAGCGTGCCGGTCGCCTTGCGGCCGACCAGGATGATGTCGCCTTCCCGGATCTTCTGCAGCTTGGAGGTCAGCGGACCGTCCTGAACCTTGATCGAGAAGAACTCGAGCTCTTCCTCGTGATTGGCGCTCGCCATCGAATAGGCACGCAGCAGCGGCCGGCCATCGATCTCGAGACCGATCATGGCGAACTGGCCGTTCTGGAAGCGGAAGCCGGTATCGCGGGTGGCTCGGAAGCTGAAAAGCGTATCAGTCCAGTGACGAACAGAAAGTACCTTCTCTCGATAGAACGCGCTCATGTGTCTGGTTTTTCCGATTGACCTTACATAAACGAGGTCGAGTAGCGGCTGCTCGACCGCACGAAATTGACTGACATCAAGGGAAAGCCCGCCTGCCCGTCGCGCCGCTGACACACATAATGGAATTCATCCATTGTGCAATTGCGAACTCGGCATGGCTGTCGATTGATTTCGCAGAATGGTTCAAAACATCGTTGTTAAGGTTTCCGGGACGACGCAATTAACTTGCTGGAAACGATCCCGATCAAGCAATTAATTCCACAGCGCGCCATCGAGAGAGGAAAATCGACTTGGCGATCCCAATCAGCCAGCGGATCTTCGTCGACGCGGTCACGAAATATTGCCTGGCCCGTAACATTACGGTCGAGGTGCGGTCGGAGGGCTGGCTGATCGTCATGCAACGTGGTGAGCGGCGGCACCTCGCCTTCGCCTATGACGTCGGGCTGAACAGCGCGGTCGCGCACCAGATCGCCAACGACAAGGCGGCCACCGCCGAGATGCTGCAATGTTCCGGCGTGCTCTGCATCCCCCACACCCTGTTCCTGGGCCCGAAGCTTGCAGCCTATACGCGTGCGCCCGGCTCCTGGGAAACGATGCTGCGCCTGCTGGCCGAGCATCCCAATGGCCTCGTCGTCAAGCCAAACGAGGGCACGTCGGGCGACGGCGTCTTCCGGGTGACGACCAAGCGTGCGCTCGAGCTCGCGGTCGGCAGGATCCTGGCGGCCTATCCGAGCCTCGCCATCTCGCCCTATGTCGAGATCGAGGATGAAATCCGCGTCGTCCTGGTCGATGATCTCCCGGTCGTGGTCTACGGCAAGGAACGCCCGTTCGTGATCGGCGACGGCAGGCATTCGCTGCTTGAGCTTGCGCTCGCGGCCGTGCCGGCCGAGCGGCGATCGACCGCGCTGCCCGGCCTGATCGCCGAGATCGGGCGTGCCGAGCTCGATGCGATCGTCCCGGAGGGCGAGCGGCGCATCCTCAACTGGCGCCACAACCTCGATTCCGGCGCGCGGCCGGTGCTGCTGAAACAGGGCGAGACGCGCGACGCCTGCATCGAGATGGCAATCAAGGCCGCCCGCGCGATCGGCATCCGCTTCGGCTCGATCGACGTCGTACGCACCGACGGCGCCTGGCGGATCCTTGAAGTCAACGCCGGCGTGAAGATGGAAGCGCTCAGCCGCTCGCACCCGGAACTGGCTTATGCCGCGTATGAAGCGGCGCTGGATAGAGTGTTTGCGTAAGCATCAGTGCCGTAGGGTGGGCAAAGCGAAGCGTGCCCACCATCCACGTTCGGTGCAAGAAAGGTGGGCACGCTTCGCTTTGCCCACCCTACGCGTTCGCCCACGCAATCGCGCTAATTGCTCGTCCCCTCGTTATCATTCAGCGCCTTGAAGGCTTCCTCGAGCTGCGGCGAGATCGCGACGTCGAGGCGCTCGCCGGTCGGAAGCCGTGCGATGAACCATTTGTTGTAGAGCGGGATCAGGTCGCGGCCGGAGCCGAGCTTGCGGAAGGTCCGCTCGACCACGTCCTTCAACTGCGGCTCACCCTTGCGGTACATGATGCCGTAGGGATCGTAGGACAGGTAGTCGCCGACCACGCGGAACCTGTCCTGCGACTTGTGCCGCGCGATCAGGCCGTAGAGCAGGATGTCGTCGGTCGCGAACGCATCCGCCTTGCCGTCGGCCAGCATCTGGTAGGACTGCTCATGGTCGGGCGAGGTCACGATGTTCAGGCCGAGCGAGAACTTCTTGTCGACATTATGCATGGCCTGCTCGTTGGTGGTGCCCTTGGTCACCACCACGGTCTTGCCCTTGAGATCGGTTACCCCCGAGACGGCGGAGGTCTTCGGCACCATCAGTTTGGTGCCGGCGACGAAGATCAAAGGCGAGAACGCGACCTGCTTGGCCCGCTCGGAATTCGCCGTGGTCGACCCGCATTCGAGATCGATCTTGCCCTGCACAACAGCAGGAATGCGGTCGTCGGAGGTGACCTTGACGTAGTCGATCCTGAGATTGGCATCGTCGACCTCGACGCCGATCTCCTCCACGATCGCCTCGCACAGTTCGAGGCTGTAGCCGATCGGCCGGTTGGAATGGTCGAGGAAGGAGAACGGCGGCGAGCTCTCGCGGTAGCCGAGCCGCACCACATGCGTGTTCTTGATATTGGCAAGCGTCGGGCTAAGCCCCTCGCTTGCCGTCTGGGCGGCGGCCGGCGTTGCCAGCAGACATGCTACCAGCAACAGGCAGCCGGCCCATATCGCCTTCCTTGTCGCTTTCCTTGGGGGCTGATGCATGCAGCTCTCCCGTCAATGCGCCGGCACCGCGTCACCCGGCACCGCATCGGAAGGCACGGCATCGTCCGGCCCGAGCTCGTGCTCTTCCTTCAGCTCACCTTCCCACTTCGCGACCACGGCGGTGGCGAGCGAGTTGCCGATCACGTTGGTGGCGCTGCGGCCCATGTCGAGGAAGGTGTCGATGCCCATGATCATCAACAGGCCCGCCTCGGGAATGCCGAACTGGCTGAGCGTCGAGGCGATCACGACGAGGGAAGCGCGCGGCACGCCGGCGACGCCCTTGGAGGTGATCATCAAGGTCGCCAGCATCGCGAGCTGGGTGCCGAGCGACATGTCGATATGATAGGTCTGCGCGATGAAGATGCTGGCAAAGGTGCAGTACATCATCGTGCCGTCGAGGTTGAAGGAATAGCCGAGCGGCAATACGAAGGCCGAGATCCGGGACGAGGCGCCGAAGCGGTTCAATCCCTCCAGCGTCTTCGGATAGGCGGCTTCCGACGACGCGGTCGAGAACGCGATCATCAGCGGCTCGCGGATCAGCCGCAACAGATGGCTGTAGCGCGGCCCGATCACGATGAAGCCGACCACGACCAGGATCCCCCACAGGATCAAAAGCGAGACGTAGAAGCCGCCCATGAACACGACGAGCTTCCAGAGCACGCCAAGTCCGTTCTTCGACACCGTGGCCATGATCGCGGCCCACACAGCAAGCGGCGCGAACAGCATCACATAGCTGGTGACCTTCAGCATGATATGGGCGAGGTCGTCGATCAGGGCCATGATCGGCTTCGCCCGCTCCGGCATTGCGCCGAGCGCGACCGCGAAGAACACCGCGAACACCACGATCTGCAGGATCTCGTTCTGCGCCATCGCATCCGCGATCGAGGTCGGCACCAAGTGAATCAGGAACTTCTCAAAGGAAAACGCCGAGACCGGCAGGCCGGTCGACTGGCCCTTGTCGGGCAGCGTGCCCGGGAAGTTGGCGCCGGGCTGCAGCAGGTTGACCATGACGAGGCCGAGCAGGAGCGAGACGAAGGAGGCGCTGACGAACCAGCCCATGGTCTTCGCAAAGATACGCCCGAGCCGTGCGCCGGGGCCCATATGCGCGATGCCGCCGACCAATGTCGCAAACACCAGCGGCGCGATGATCATCTTGATCAGCCGCAGGAACAACATCGCGATCAGGTTTACGTCGGCTGCGATCTCGGCCCGGCTATCGGGCAGGAAGTTGTAGACAAAGGCCCCCATCACGATGCCAAGCGCCATCGCGATCAGAATGTACTGCGTAAACCTGCTCGACATGTTCTTACTCCCGTAAGTCACCCGGCAAGCGATGGAGTGTGGCAGATTTACGCACCGGCGCAACACGCTTTCGACCTGCGCGCGCATTGCTGCATGTTCCAGTTGTGGAATAGACACGCGGGGACTAGAGCATGATCCGGAAAAGTGGGAACCGGTTTTCCGGAAAGATCATGCTCAAACAAAAAGACGACCGTGGGCAGCGCACAATCTGTGCAGTCGGCCGCGCAGCGAGCACGCAATTGCATCGGGATTGACCAACAAAGGGAGGAACACCATGAGCGAGGCTATCAATCGTCAGATCCTGCTGGTGGAGAAGCCGACGGGGAAGCTTGGGGCTGAGCATTTCAGGATGGTCAACGGCAGCATCCCGGAGCCGAAGGACGGCGAGGCCCTGCTGCGGCTGCGCTATCTCTCGCTCGACGCCGCCAACCGCGCCTGGATGCATGGCGCGACCTACCGCGCTGCGGTCGAGGCCAACACCGTGATGTCCGGTGGCGGCATCGCCGAGGTGGTGGCGTCGAAGGCGCCAGGCCTTGCGCCAGGCGACATCGTGTTCGGCGACACCGGCTGGCAGGACTATGCCGCGGTGCCGGCAAGGCATCTGAACAAGATGCCGAAGCTCGAGCCGATGACGCACTTGCTGAGCGTGTACGGCATCGCCGGCCTCACCGCCTATTTCGGCCTGCTCCATGTCGGCAAGCCCAGGGAGGGCGAGACCGTCGTGGTCTCGGCCGCCGCCGGCTCGGTGGGTTCGATCGTCGGACAGATCGCAAAAATCAAGGGCTGCCGCGTGGTCGGCATCGCCGGCGGCAAGGACAAGTGCCACTGGCTGACCAGCGAGCTCGGTTTCGACGCCGCGGTCGATTACAAGGACGGCGGCACCTACAAGGCGCTGCGGTCGGCCGCGCCTGATAGCATCGACGTCTATTTCGACAATGTCGGCGGCGACATCCTGGAAGCCTGCCTGCCGCAGATGAACAACCGCGGCCGAATCGCCTGCTGCGGCGCGATCTCGCAATATGACGGCGTCCCCTCCGCCCACGGCCCGCGCGGCGTGCCCGGATTGATCGTCGTGAAGCGGCTGATCATGCAGGGCTTCATCGTGATGGACTTCATGGACCAGCGCGACGCGGCGCTCGCCGACCTGCAGTCCTGGGTCGCCTCCGGCAAATTGAAGGTGCAGGAAGACGTGATCGACGGGCTGGAGAACGCGCCGGCGGCGCTGATCGGCCTGCTCGCCGGCGAGAACCGCGGCAAGCGCATGATCCGGGTGTAGGCTTGAGCACGCAGTTGTAGGGTGGGCAAAGCGTAGCGTGCCCACCACCACGAGCCGAATGTTTGATGGTGGGCACGCTACGCTTTGCCCACCCTACGACCACTGCTACGGCGCGACGCTTGGCGCCTGCGGGATCGTTTGCGTATCCGGCGTCTTGGCCTTGCGCGACTTGCGCCAGTTCTCGAAGCGTTGGACCACGACGAAGAACGCGGGCACGAACAGCACGGCAAGGCAGGTCGAAGCGATCATGCCGGAGAACACGGTGATGCCGATCGACTTGCGCGCATTGGCGCCGGCGCCGGTCGCGAGCACCAGCGGCACCACGCCGAGGATGAAGGCAAAGGACGTCATCAGGATCGGGCGGAATCTTGCGCGCGCCGCTGCGATCGCCGATTCGATCAGCGGCTCGCGGTCACGCACGTGATGCTCGAGCGCGACCTCGACGATCAGGATGGCGTTCTTCGCCGACAGCGCGATCAACAGGATGATGCCGATCTGGGTGTAGAGGTTGTTGTCGATCCGCAAGCTCGTGAGCACCAGCATCGGGCCGAGCAACGACAGCGGCACGGCGAGTATCACCGAGATCGGCGCGTACCAGCTCTCATATTGCCCGGCGAGCACGAGATAGACCAGCAGCAGAGCGAGGCCGAATACATAGTAGATCTGGTTGCTGACCGCCTTCTCCTGGTACGACATGGCCGTCCATTCAAAGCCCGTGCCCGGCGGCAGCGTCTTTGCGGCGATCTGCTCCATCAGCGCCATCGACTGTCCCGAGCTATAACCCTGCGCCGGCAGACCGATGATGGAGGCGGACGGATAGAGGTTATAGAGGCTGATCAGCGACGGCCCGACTGACGGCGTGATCGTGGCGACGGTGCCGAGCGGAATCATCTCGCCCTGGCTGTTGCGCACCATCAGATTCTGGATGTCGCGCAGGTTCAGACGGAATTTCGAATCCGCCTGCACATAGACCTGGAAGGTGCGGCCGAATTTGTTGAACTGGTTGACGTAGCTCGCGCCGAGATAGGATGACAGCGTCGAGAAGATCTGGTCGGTCGTGACGTTCAAGGTCTGGGTCTTGGTCCGGTCGACCTCGACGTCGTACTGCGGCACCATGGAGCGGAAGGACGAGCTGACCCGCTGCAGCGCGCTCTGCGTCTGCGCGTTGGCGACAACAGCGCCGGTGATCGCCTGCAGCTTGGCGTAGTCGGCATTGCCGTCGCGCAGCTCGACCTGCATGGCGAAGCCGGCGGCATTGCCGATGCCCTGGATCGGCGGCGGCGGAATCACCAGGATGCGCGCCTCCTCGATCTCGGCCAGCTTGTCGTTCAATCCGAACACCAGAGAGCGCAGATCCTCGCCGGGCCCACGCTGGCTCCAATCCTTCAGGATCAGATAGGCGACGCCGGCATTCGCCAGGCTCGAACTGTTGTCGAGCGCGGAGATGCCGGCGATGGAGACAACCTGCTGCACGCCGGGCGACTTGCCGGCCATCTCGCTGACCCTTTCGAGGACACGTTGTGTCCGATCCAACGCAGCGCCGTCGGGCAATTGCACCGCGGCCAGCAGATAGCCCTGGTCCTCGATCGGGATGAAGCCGGTCGGCACCCGCGACAGGCCGTAGCCGGCAAGCCCGATCAGGATCAGCGCGACCACGACCGACACATTGCTGTGCCTGACCAGGCCGCCGATCAGCCCCGCATAGCCGCGCTCCAGCCGCTCATAGACGCCATTGAAGCCGCGGTAGAAGACATTGCGCTGCTCCGGCGGCACCGGCCGGCGCAGCCACAGCGCGCACTGCGTCGGCTTCAAGGTCGCGGCATTGACGGCGCTGAGCAGCGCGGTCGCGGCGATCACCAGCGCGAACTGTGCATACATCCGCCCCGTGAGCCCGGGCAGGAACGCGGCCGGCAGGAACACCGAGATCAGCACCAGCGTGATGCCGACGATCGGCGCGAACAATTCGTCCATCGCCTTGATCGCCGCGTCATGGCCGGACAGGCCACGTTCGATATTGTGCGCGGCACCCTCGACCACGACGATGGCGTCGTCGACCACGATGCCGATCGCCAGCACGATCGCAAACAGCGTCGAGAGGTTGATCGAGAAGCCGAGCGCCGCCATCGCCGCGAACGCGCCGATGATGGTCACTGGCACGGTGGTCGCCGGCACCAGCATCGCGCGCCAGTCCTGCAGGAAGACGAGGATCACGACCAGCACCAAGAGGCCAGCCTCGATCAGCGTCTTGTAGACCTCGTTGATCGATGCCTGGACGAAGATGGTGGTGTCGAACGGCGTGTCGTATTTGATGTCTTGCGGAAACTGCTTGGCCAGTTCCACCATCTTCTTCTCCACCGCCTTCTCGACCTCGAGCGCGTTGGCGCCGGGCGACAGGAATACGCCGATGCCGGTGGAGGGCTTGTTGTTGAGCGAGAAGATCTGGCTGTAGGTCTGGGCGCCGAGCTCGACCCAGCCGACGTCACGCACGCGGGTGACGTCGCCGACATTGCCGGTCTTGACGATGATGTTCTCGAACTGGCTCGTATCATCCAGCCGGCCGGCGACGTTCAGCGTGTACTGGAAGGCCTGGCCGGGCGGCGTCGGCGGCATACCGACCTGCCCTGCGGTGACCTGCTGGCTTTGCTGCTGGATCGCCTGGATGACGTCCTGCGGCACCAGATCGCGCGCCTGCAACTGGTTCGGATCGAGCCACACCCGCATCGAATATTGACCGGCGCCGAACACGGTGACGTTGCCGACGCCTGATAACCGCGACAGCTCATCCCTGATGTTGATGGTGGCGTAGTTGGAGAGGAACAGGCTGTCATAGGTCTTGTTCGGCGAGGTCAGCGTCACGAACAGCAGGATCGAGGTCGACCGCTTCTGCACCGTGACGCCCTGGCTCTGCACCGACTGCGGCAATTGCGACAGCGCGCTCGACACCCGGTTCTGCACCAGCACCTGCGCGAAGTTGAGATCCGTGCCGATCTTGAAGGTGACCGTCAGCGTATAGGTGCCGTCGGCGCCGCTGTAGGACTGCATATAGAGCATGTCCTCGACGCCATTGACCTGCTGCTCGATCGGCAACGCCACGGTGTCGATCACGGTCTTGGCGGATGCGCCGGGATAGCGGGTCGTCACCTGCACGGTCGGCGGC
The DNA here is from genome assembly GCF_004296405.1 of Bradyrhizobium sp. Leo170. Lineage (GTDB taxonomy): Bacteria > Pseudomonadota > Alphaproteobacteria > Rhizobiales > Xanthobacteraceae > Bradyrhizobium. Next base: position 2,111 of record NZ_PSRR01000042.1, on the reverse strand, counting down.
ACCACGTCAGGATATTGCGCGACCGGCAGGTTGAGCAGCGCCACGCCGCCGATCAGGATCATCAGGATCGCGATGACGTTGGAAAGAACCGGCCGCTCGATGAAGAATTTCGAGATCATGGCCGCCCCCTCACTTCGCCGATGCGGAGGCTTCGATCTTCTGCAGTTGCGGATCGACCTTCTGGCCAGGGATCCCGCGCAGCAATCCGGCGATAACGACGCGGTCGTCCGGCTTCAGCCCGCTATCGATGACGCGTAATTCGCCTTGGAGCTGTCCGGTTTCCACTTTGCGCTGCTCGACCACGTTATCGGCGTTGACAACCAGTACATAGCGGCCAGCCTGGTCGCTGCCGAGCGCAGTAGCGGGCACCAGCAGCGCGTCCTGCTGCTGGTCATAGGGCACGCGAACGCGGACAAAGAAGCCCGGCAGCAGCGTGCGGTCGGGGTTGTCGAAAATGCCGCGCACGGGCAGCGTGCCGGTCGACTGGGTGAGGATCGGCGAGATGTAGTCGAGGTTGCCCTTGTGCGGATATCCGGTCTCGGTCTGCAGACCGACCTCGACCGGCAACTGACGCAGCTCGGCCACGGAAAGGCCGCGCCGCCTCGCCTCCTCGCGGATGCGCAGCACGTCCTGTTCGTTGACGTTGAAATTGACCCAGATCGGATCGAGCTGGACGATGGTGGCAAGCTGCGTCGGCGAAGTCACGCCGACGAGCTCGCCGACTGAGACGAGGTGCGCGCTGACGATGCCGTCGAACGGAGCCGCCACATTGGTGTAGCCGTAATTGACCTCTGCGATCCGGGTATTGGCTTGCGCCTGCTGCAGACTGGCCTGCGCGTTGTCGCGATTCGCCGTCGACGTATCGAGTGTCGCCTGCGAGACAGCCTGCCGCTGCACCAGATCGATCTGGCGCTTGAAATCGGTCTCAGCCTGCTTCAGCGTCGCCTGCGCGCCGACCTCCGCCGCCTTTGCCTGCTCGAGCTTCAACCTGTAGGTTTCAGGCTCGATGGTGAACAGCGTGGTGCCTTGCTTGACGAAGGTGCCGTCCCGATAATCGATCGACTGCAGAAAGCCCTGCACGCGCGCCACCAGGTCAACGCTCTTGACCGGCGCGGTGGTGCCGGTTGTCTCCAGGAAACGCGTGATGCTGCGCTGCACCGGAATCGCGACTTCCACCTTTGGCGGCGGTGGTGGCACGAAAGTATTTTGCTCGCAGCCACTTAAGCCAACGAAGGCAGAGAGCAGGAAACCGATACGTAACAGGGGCGTGACGTCCGGCCACACGCCATCGTTCGATCCGCAACAGGCCGATGGGCGCGCAAGCTTCATTTCCGTGCACCAGTTCAACTTGCCCGCAAAGAGGCGTTCATCCGGAGACGACTGTCGCGATGCATCCATAGCAACAATTGGCTTGCAGTGGAACCCGAAACAGAAAATGATACCGCGCACCGAGATTGCTGTGCCAGACTTTTTCAAGAGCGACCTTCTTCAAGAACGAACTTCGCAGGAATGAACTTCGGTTGAAGCGGCGGCTTCCGTCGACAACAAAGGGTTTGCTTACATGATCAAGACATTGAAGCGCGCATGCGGGCGCGCCCTGCCATTTTCCGTCGTGCTGTTTGCAACCGCTGCGCTGGCGCAGGCGCCGAGCGAGGCGCAGCGTGAGGCGATCAAGTCGCAATGCCGCAACGATTACATGGCGCATTGCTCCAGCATTCCGCCCGGCGGCGAAGCTTCGCTGCAATGTCTGCAAAAGAACATGTCGGGTCTATCCGCAGACTGCGCCAGCGCGGTGCGCGCAGTGGAAGCACCGGCCGGGCCGAAGGCGGAGACGGCGCCCAAGCCAGACGCGGCTCCAGCCGCAGCCAAGACGGAGCCGGCGCCGGCGGCAACAACCGCAGCGAAGCCGAAAGCGACGGGCATGCAGGCCAAGCCGACCGAGGCGCAGGTTTCCGCGATCCGCAGCGCCTGCCGTTCCGACTATCAGAAGGTCTGTCCCGGCGTGCCGACCGGCGGCGCCCCCGCACTGCGATGCCTCGAGAAGAACAAGGCGAGGCTCTCGGCGGCTTGCGGTGAGGCGGTTGCGGCCGCGAGCGGTGGTGCAGCGCCAG
>NZ_PSRR01000041.1 GCF_004296405.1 Bradyrhizobium sp. Leo170 | reverse complement strand
GAAAAGTGGGTACTAGATCAGCACTTTTGGGAGAGCTTGCATGGGCGACCGGAGTTTGGCAGTGCGCGCGGACGAGCACCAACGTCATCGAATCGCATATCTCAAGTCGTTGCTGAGGGAGGCCTGAGCCATGGGACTCATTGGGATATTGCTTGGTTTAGCCCTGCTCATGTGGCTCGCGTACCGTGGAGTGAGTGTTCTGCTGGTCTCTCCGCTGGCGGCACTCATCGCGGCCGTATTCTCGGGCGAACCGCTGCTCGCGCACTGGACGCAGACGTTCATGGCCGGGGCGGCGCGGTTCGTCGCGCAGTGGTTCCCCATGTTTCTGCTAGGCGGGTTGTTCGGAAAGCTTATGGGCGACAGCGGTTCGATCAGCTCCATCGCGCAGTATTTGACCAACAAGTTGGGAGCCAGCCGCGCGATGCTCGCGGTGGTGATCGCCTCGGCTATTGTGACCTACGGCGGCGTGAGTGTGTTCGTCGCATTTTTTGTGCTGGCGCCCATGGCTCACGAGATGTTCCGGGCCGCGAACATCCCGCGCCGCTTGTTGCCGGCGACGGTCGGCCTCGGTGCATTCACGTTCACCATGTCAGTGATGCCGGGAACCCCCTCGGTCAACAACGCCATTCCGATGCCGTACTTCGGCACCACCACATTCGCGGCCCCCGGGCTGAGTATCATCGCATCCGCTATCATCTTCGCCTTCGGCATGTGGTGGCTCGGCCGGGCCGAGGCTGCCGCGCGCAAGGCTGGCGAAGGTTACGGAGGCGAGGCGGATACCACTCCTGTCGTTGACGAGATGGTTCGCGAGCAAGCGGCGCCGGCGGGCGACTTCGACCCGGCCGAGTTGCCGCACGGCAAGCAGGCCGAGAATGTGCCTCCCTTCGCCCTGGCCGTACTGCCCCTCATCGTCGTTATCCTCACGAATTTCTTGATGTCGCTTGTCGTATTCCCGCGCCTCGATTTTTCGTTCCTGTCCGAGCCCGAGTGGGGCGGTACTACGATCGGGGCCGTGTCCGGCGTCTGGTCAGTTGTCGTGGCTCTCGCGGCGGCAAACTTGACGGTCCTTCTCATCAACCTCCGTCGTTTGCCATCCTTGCGCGAAAGTCTCGACGCCGGGGCGAATTCCGCGGCCTTGCCGATGTTGATGATCGCTAGTCTTGTCGGATTCGGCGCAGTGGTTGCCGCGTTGCCGGCATTTGCGACGGTTCGCGATGCGGTATTCTCGATTTCTGGAGGACCGCTGGTTTCATTAGCCGTCTCTATGAATGTGCTGGCGGGGCTGACCGGTACTGCTTCTGGCGGTATGGCAATTGTGCTCAATGCATTTGGCGACGACTTCTTGCGTCTTGGCACGGAGCATAACATCGATACCGAATTGATGCATCGCATAACAACGATGAGCGCGGGTACCCTCGACGCCCTCCCCCACAACGGCACGGTGTTGCTGCTATTGCAAATCAGTGGTCTGACTCACCGTGAAAGCTATCTCGACATGGTGATGACCGTGATCGTCAGTTGCATTATCGCACTTGTTGCCGTCTTGATACTGGGTTCGGTTTTTGGATCGTTTTGACGGCTGAGATTACCGCTAACTTGGCCGATCGAGCTGGCCCCGGCCGGTCAGCGCAGGCTCATGCACCTCGCGCATCGCGGATTGCCTGAGCGACTTTCGTCGCCTGCGACACTCGTCCGATTCGCGCGCCTGTGACGATCTTTCTTCGGCGCGTGCTCAAGCGCGGCACCATGCCTTCATTGGCGGTGGATCCGGCGGAGGGATAGGGAATAAAGCTCGCGGCTCGCAGCGCGAGAGCCTTTCGAGCCGCTTCGACATTGGCGATCCGAGCTGCCAGGTTGTGAAGACGCCTGAGCTCGCCGTTTACCCGCTTCAGTGCTGCGGCAAAGACCTGCTTGCGTTGCGAAGGGCGCTCGGCGGTTCCAGGGAAGTTCGCGCCGCGAGCCTGACCTTTTCCGCGCGTCTCTCGCCGCTTTTGTCGGCCGAGCGTTCGCTCCTTATCGCGCATCTTGCGCAAGCGGGATCGCATGTCCGCAAGATCGGTCGGCTCGACGTCATAGATGGCGGGATGATGCGTGAGGCGGATCGTCTCGTATTCGTCGTGGCTGAGGAGGCTGCGTTCGAGTTTGCATGGGAGCGACATTTCCTGTTCCTCCGTTGAATCTGTCGATGCTCACGTCAGCAGAATCATCCAGGTCTAGCGCCGCGTGTGGGTGACATGTCATGCTCGCATAAGGCTGTAGGATTGGCCATCTGCCGTCCTTTCGCCTGTCAGCAACTTTCTGTGTTCGTCATTCAGGTCGCCGCTATCAGCGATCTGGAAAAATGCTGTTGGGTTCTGATCGTTATCGATTTGAGTTTTGCTCCGCCTTGTGCTTCTTTGCGCGCGTCATCGGTGCCCTTTGTAGGGTGAAACGGGAACGCGGTGCGGGAATCTTCCCCAATGCCGCGGCTGCCCCCGCAACTGTAAGCGGATATTTTTCGCGATCCGGATGCCACTGGACCTGCCGGGCAGGTTTGGGAAGGCGGATCGCGAGACGACCGCGAGCCAGGAGACCGGCCGTTGACGAGTATCAACTCGTTCGACGGTGGGTCGGCGGAAGGGCATTTATGAGCTTGCGGCGTTTTCTTGCCGGGTGTGCGGCCGTTGTCGCATGCAGTCACACTGGCGCGATGGCCCAATCGGGTCCCGAACAGCTTCCTGCTGTTGTCATCAATCCGGAGGTCCGGTCCAAACCTCCCACGAGGAACAGGCAAAGGTCTTCAACGACTGGTCCTGCGCGGCCGGCGCCCAGTACCGAAGCCGCTCCGGCAACTCCCGAAGTCGTTGTCACCCCCGACCGTACGCTGGAGCCGGCGAGCCGTACCGGAAGCTCGGTTAGCGTGGTCACGCACGAAGTGCTTGCGACCAGCAATCCGACCTCGCTCGTCGACGCGCTGCGGACGGTGCCCGGGCTCGATATCACCGAAAGCGGCGGGCCAGGCGCAACGACCAATGTGCGCTTGCGCGGCGCGAATACCGGTCAGACGCTGGTCATGATCGATGGCATCAGGGTCAACGATCCGACCGCCGCCAGTGGCGATTTCGATTTCGCGATGTTCGCCCCGAGCGCGATCGAGCGGATCGAGGTGCTGAAAGGCCCGCAGAGCGCACTCTACGGATCGGACGCGATGGGCGGCGTCGTCAACATCATCACCAAGAAGGGCGCCGGTCCGGCACAGCTCGACGTCAGCACCGAGGGAGGAAGCTACGGCACGGCGAGCAGCAGCGCATCGCTGACCGGAACCTCGGGGCCGTGGTCCTACGCATTCACGGGAAACGGGCAGCACAGCAACGGCTTTTCACGCTACGGCTATCGCATCCCCGCGCTCGAAGCCAAGTATGGTCCCCTCGAGCGCGACGGCTTCGACCGCGTCGGCGGCTCAGCACGCGTCGGCTACGACGCCGGCGAAGGCGTGCGCCTGGAGACGGGCATGCTGGCCTCGTTCACGCGGTCCGCCTACGACCAAGCCAGCGGAACGTTCCCGGACACGCCGTCGAGCGCGACGCGCCTTCTCGAGCAGGTCTGGGGACGCGCCTCATTCGACACGTTCGGTGGCATCCTCACCCATAGCGTGAGCGCGTTTGAAACGCACATCGATCGCTCGTTCGACGACGTCACCTACAAGACCAACAAGCTGCCGCAGAACACGACCTCCATCCTCTCCAATTTCGTCGGCGACAGCACAGGCCTGGAATATCAGGGCAACCTCAAGGTCGGCCCGCTCGGATCGCTCATCGTCGGATCGCGCGTCCAGCATGAAACGGCGAGCACCTCCACCACCAACCTGCTGCCGATTCCCGGCGCGCCGACGCCACAGCTCGCCGGGACGCAGGACACGAATTCAGTCTTCGCGCTCTGGCAACTGCCGATCGCCGAACGGCTCAACATCACGATGGGCGGCCGGGTTGACGACGTCGTCGATGTCGCACGGTTCGAGACATGGCGAGCCACCGCGGCGTACACGATCGCGGAGACCGGCACCAAGCTGCATGCGAGCGCCGGGACAGGCGCCAAGGCGCCAACGCTCTATCAACTGTATGCGCCGACTTACGGCAATTCCGCGCTCAGCCCCGAGGAAAGCTTCGGCTACGACGCCGGCATCGACCAAAGCCTGTTCGGAGGCCGCGTCGTGGTTTCGCTGACCGGCTTCGGCAACCGGTTCAGCAACCTGATCGACTTTGTGACCGATGCGGCGCATCCGCTCGGGCACTACGTCAACGTCTCGCGCGCCGAAACCGACGGACTGGAGCTCGGGGTCAACGTCGATATCCTGCCGGGCTACCTGAAATTCAATGCCGCCTATACCTATCTGCAGGCCAAGGACCTTTCGACGGGCCTGACGCTGGCGCGCCGGCCGGAAAACCTGGCGAGATTCTCGTTCCCGATCACGCCGATCAAGGATTGGCTGATCGAGCCGCGCGTGCTCGCGGTGTCGAAACGCTACAGCGGTTCAAACGAGACGCAGCCACTGGACCCTTACGTCCGCGTCGACCTCTATACCGAATACAAGATCGATGAGACCTGGAAGGTGTACTTGCGCGGCGAGAACATTTTTAACGAGCACTATCAGGAAGTGTACAACTACGGCACGACCGGGCCTGCGGCTTACGCCGGGTTCAGTGCCCACTGGTGAAACGGATGTGATGATGAGCGCGCGGGAAGCGCTATCCGATCGAGCGAAACGCGCTAGCCAGGCGATCGAGACCATCGTCCGACGCAAGGCCAAATCGCAGCCATTCGCGTGCCCAGTCGAAGCTGCGGCACCAGATGTGGCGTCGTGCCAGTTCGGTGTGCAAGTTCGGGGCATCGGGATGGGAGGCAAGGCGAAAGAGCGTGGTCCCTCCGACAAGCTGAAGGCCGGCCTCTGTAAGGACATGATCCAGCTTGCTCGACTGGCGAGCGAGCTTCACGCGCGTCTCGTCGGCCCAGGATCGATCCCGCAAGGCGGCCGTGCCCAGGTGGAGCGCCGGGCCGGAGACTGGCCATGGACCCAGCGCCGCCGAGATACGTTCAACGATGTCGCGTCGGCCGATCACGAAGCCAAGGCGAAGCCCCGCGAGCCCATAGAACTTGCCGAAGGAACGCAGCACGAGGATGGGAAGGTCGGCGCTCATTCTGGCCGCACTGATGGCGGGATCGACATCGGCAAAGGCCTCGTCGATAACCAGCCAGCCTCCGCGGCGGTCGAGCCGCTCGGCAACGTGCCGAAACGCCCCGCCATCGGCGATACGTCCATCCGGATTGTTGGGGTTGACGACGACCGCGTGAATGGCGCGTTCAGGCAGCGCGGAGAGATCATTCACTGCGAGAATCTCCCTGCCTCCGCTGCTCCACGCCGCCGAATGCTCGCCATAGGTCGGACTGACGATCGCAACCGCTCCGGGACCTGCGAGATACGGGATCCATTGAATGAGCGTCTGGGTGCCGGTGGCGGCCGCGATATCCGCATCGTCGGGTACGCCGTAAGCTTGGCGCGCCGCGGCGAGGAGGTCCTGCTCGTCGGCCCGCGATGGCAAGCGCGTCCATGCACTGCCTGGAACGGGATGCCGAGTCGTCCACGGCCAGGGATTGATCCCGGTCGACAGGTCGAGCCAGTCCGCAGGCTCGCCGCCATGGCGCGCAATGGCTTCCGTCAGATCACCGCCGTGCTTCATGATCGCTTCATGCCATCAATCGCGCTCCTGCGCGAGACCCTTGTTGGCCTACTGCGGCCGGCGATCGGCGCAACGTTCGCGTTGCTAGCAGCATTGCTCGGAGGACATGCCGCTCATGCAGCCGATCTACCACGCGTCGCTTCCATCAATGTCTGCACGGACCAACTGCTTCTGGCGCTGGCCGATCCAAGCCAGATTCTCGGCCTCAGTCCCTATTCACGCGACCGCGCCCGCTCCTGGAACGCGGAAAAGGCCGCAGCCTACCCTCGACTATCAGGCGAAGCCGAAGATGTCCTGATATTGCGACCGGACGCGGTGGTTGCCGGCAAGTTCACCAAGCGTGCAACACGGGAATTGCTGAAGGACAAGGGCGTGCGCGTGGTCGAATTCGACGCGGCGCGTTCGCTGCAGGACGTGAAGAGCCAGATTCGGCAAATGGGTGAACTCCTCCACCAGCCGGATCGCGCCGCATCGGAAATACAGCGGCTCGACACGGCAATCCAGCACGCTAAGGAGGCGGTATCGCAGCGCCCCTATCGCGTGCTGGCCTTGTCGCGGCGCGGCTGGGTTTCGGGTGGTGGCAGCTTGATCAGTTCCATGCTGGCCACGATCGGCCTCAAGAACGCGGCAAGCGATTTCGGCTACAAGCTTGGAGGTTTTGCGTCGCTGGAGGCGATCGTCAAGCTGAGACCCGATTTGCTCCTTGTATCTGACAGCGGCGACTTCGCGGAGGACGAAGGTGAAGCCTTCCTGTTGCATCCGGCGCTTGAACGTTTCTATCCGCCGTCGAAACGCCTGGTCATCCCCGAGAAACTGACGGTCTGCGGTGGGCCGATGCTTTCGGAGGCGCTGGAACGCCTCGTCTCCGAACTAAGCCGCGTGGCGCGATGACATGCTGGCGGGAAGCGAGACGATCTTGATCGTGGTGCTGGCGATCGCATTCGATGGGCTCATCGGCGATCCGGATTTGCTGTGGCGCCGCTTTCCGCATCCGGTGGCGCTGATGGGCTCGGCCATCAACATGCTCGATCGCGCGCTGAACCGCGAGCAATGGTCGGCCGCACAGCGCAAGGCCGCGGGATGCCTAACCACCGGCGTGCTGGTCGCGATCTGCGCAGGCCTAGGCCTGCTGCTGGAAGCCGCGCTGGGATGGACGCTGCTCGGGCAAGCAGCCCAGGGGCTTGTGGCCTCTATCCTGATCGCGCAGCGGAGCCTCTATCAGCACGTCGGCCGGGTCGTCTCGGCCTTCACCGACGGCGGGCTTGCCGGGGCAAGACGCGCCGTATCCATGATCGTCGGCCGCGATCCGGAACAGCTCGACACCAGCGGCGTCGCGCGTGCGGCGATCGAATCCTGCGCGGAGAATTTTTCCGACGGCGTGGTCGCGCCGCTGTTCTGGCTGGCGCTGCTCGGGCTGCCGGGATTGTTCGTCTACAAGGCCGTCAACACCGCCGATTCGATGATCGGCCATCGCAGTCCCCGCTACGAATCCTTCGGCTGGGCAGCGGCGCGGCTCGACGATCTGCTCAACCTCGCGCCTGCAAGGCTGGCCGCCATCCTGATCGCGCTCGTCGCGCCGATCGCAGGCGGCTCCACGGCGCAGGCCTTCAAGATCGTGTGGCGCGACGCTTCAAAGCACAGGTCGCCGAATGCGGGCTGGCCGGAAAGCGCCATGGCAGGTGCGCTCGGTCTCGCCCTGGCCGGGCCACGCCGTTATGGCGACCGCCTCGTCGATGACCCCTTCCTCAATGCCGGTGCCCGGATGGACGCCGGTTCTGCCGACATCCGTCGCGCACTCAAGCTGCTGATTGCCGCCTGCTCGCTGGAAGCAGCGATCTATGCGGCACTGGCGTTCGTGGTCTGACGGCTCCGTGCGATCTCGAGCATGCGATCGATGTCGAGATGCGCTTCCAGATGGTCGGCGAGCGCATCGAGTGCCGACTCGATCCGCGCCTCATAAGCGACAGACGAAGCGACGCCGAGATTGGCAAGCCACGCCTTCCGGAGGCTGTCATTGACAAACAGCCCGTGCAGATACGTCCCCTGCACGCGACCATCGGCCGAGCTGGCGCCGTCGGAGCGACCGTCGATCGTGACCACCGGGCGCACGCAATCCTCACCGCTGGTGCGGCCGAGATGAATCTCATAGCCCTCGATCGGGCTGCCTGTGGCGCAATGAATACCCCGCACGAGCGTCGTCGATTTTTCGGCATCCATCGTCGTGGCGATATCGAGCAGCCCCAGCCCCTCGACCGTGCCGGCCGGACCATCAATGCCATCGGGATCAGCGATCGTCCGGCCGAGCATCTGGTAGCCGCCGCACAATCCGAGCACCTGGCCGCCGCGCCTCGCATGCGCCTTGATATCGATATCCCAACCCTGCGCACGCAAGAAGGTGAGATCCCCGATCGTCGATTTGCTGCCGGGCAGGATGACGACATCGGCGTCGACCGGGATCGGTTCGCCCGGCCTCACGAACACCAGCCTCACGCCGGGCTCCATGCCCAGCGGATCCAGATCGTCGAAATTGGCGATACGCGCAAGCACAGGAACGGCGATGACCTTCCGCGCGAAAGACGTCTGCACGCGATCGAGATCAACGGCGTCCTCGGCAGGTAGCCAGGCTGCCTGAGGTAGCCACGGCACCACGCCGAGCGACGGCCAACTGGTTAGACGCGTGACCGCTTCAAGTCCCTGGTCGAACAGCCTGGGGTCGCCGCGGAACTTGTTGATCAGGAAGCCGCGAATGCGCGCGCGCTCCTCGGCCTCCAGCACGAGATGCGTCCCTACAACGCTGGCGATGACACCGCCGCGATCGATATCGCCGAGCAACACGACAGGTACATCGGCTGCCGTGGCGAAGCCCATATTGGCAATATCGCCGGCGCGCAGATTGATCTCGGCCGGACTGCCCGCACCTTCGACCAGAACGATATCCGCCGCTTGCGCGAGACGCGCGAAACTGTCGAGCACCGCGGGCAGCAGCGCCGCTTTCTTTCCGAGATAATCGGCCGCGCGAAGCGTACTGCGTCGCTGGCCCTGCACGATCACCTGCGCACCGGTGTCGGTCTCGGGCTTCAGCAGCACGGGGTTCATATGGACGCTTGGCGCCATCCGCGCGGCGCGCGCCTGCACCGCCTGCGCGCGGCCGATCTCGCCGCCATCGACTGCCACCGCCGCATTGTTCGACATGTTCTGCGGCTTGAACGGCGCGACTTTGAGGCCGCGCCTCACTAGCGCGCGCGCCAGGCCCGCGACAACAGTCGACTTCCCGGCGTTGGAGCCAGTGGCCTGGATCATCAGCGCCGGCGTCGGCCTTGCCATCAGAATTCTATCCCCTTCTGACCCTTCACGCCGGCGCGGAACGGATGCTTGACCAGCGTCATCTCGGTGACCAAATCGGCCATCTCGATCAGCGACGCATGCGCGTTGCGGCCGGTGATGACGACGTGCTTGTCGGCCGGCTTCTCGTCACGGAGAAAGGCAAGCACTTCGTCGATCGGAAGGTAGTCGTAACGGAGGACAATGTTGAGCTCATCCAGCAGGACCATGCGATGGCGATCGTCGCGGATCAGCTCCTTGGCGCGTTCCCAGCCCTTCCGCGCGGCTGCAATGTCGCGCTCACGATCCTGCGTTTCCCAGGTGAAGCCCTCCCCCATCACATGCAAGGTCACGAGCTCTGGAAATTTGGCCAGCAGCCGTGCTTCTCCCGTGTCCCACTTCGGAGATTTCGTGAATTGAACGACGGCGACGGGATAACCGTGACCGATATGCCGAAACACCATACCAAGCGCGGCTGATGTCTTGCCCTTGCCGGTGCCGGTATGGACGATCAAGAGTCCTTTTTCGCCTGTCTTGGTCGCCATGATCTTGTCGCGCGCGGCCTTGTGCTTCCGGGCCTTCTCGCGATGGCGGGCATTCTCGTCATCGGCTTCGTGAGATGGGTTCATCATGCGATTTCTCTCTTTGCTTCGTGCAGACTTTCGGCGATCACATCCGCGGCGCGATTGGAGCGTGGTGTCCAAAATCCGCGCCTGATTGCTTCCGCGAACCGGGCAGCCATCTCGCGGAGCGCCGCCGGGTTGGACTGCTCGATGAAATCTCGCACCCGGTCGTCTTCGAGATAGGCCGCGAACAACTGATCGAAATGATGATTCGAGACCGCATCGGTCGAGGCCGCGAAACCGAACAGATAGTCGACGGTCGCAGCCATCTCGAATGCGCCCTTGTAGCCGTGCCGCATCACGCCGGCGATCCATTTCGGGTTGGCGGCGCGGCCCCGCACCACGCGGGATATCTCGTGCGCCAGCGATCGCACCGCCGGCATCTCGGGCCGCGACGTATCGATATGCGCAATGCGCGGCGCCTGCCCGCGCAATGTCGACGCGGCGGCTGCCAATCCGCCCATGAACTGATAGTAGTCGTCGGAGTCCAGGATATCGTGTTCGCGGTTGTCCTGGGCCTGTGCGATCAGGTCGACGTCGGCCAGCCGCTCGACAAGATCGTCGCGGGCAGCGCTGCCCTCCGCCCCGGCGCCATAGGAATAACCGCCCCAATCCAGATAGACGTCGGCCAGATCAGCGCGATCGTCCCAGCCGCCCTCGTCGATCAAGGCTTGCAGCCCCGCGCCGTAGGCGCCGGGCTTTGAGCCGAACACCCGATGAGCAGCGCGGCGCTCGGCGAGCTCGCGGCTGATGCCGCTTGCTTCCAGCGTCTGCCGCCGGCGGCGGACATTCGCGGCGATCGGATTGGCGTCATCAGGTTCGTCGAGCGCCGCGACAGCCGCCACCGCGCTCGCGATGATGTCCATCTGGGTCGGAAACGCATCCCGAAACAGGCCCGAGACACGGAACGTGACATCGATGCGCGGACGTCTCAGTTCAGACAGGGGCGTGATCGCAAAGCCGGTCACCCGTCCAGAGGTCTCCTCCCAGGTCGGCCGGACACCGATCAAGGCGAGCGCCTGCGCAACGTCATCGCCGCCGGTGCGCATGTTGGCGGTCCCCCAGGCCGACAAGGCGATCGTGCGCGGCCATTCGCCGGTTTCCTGCCAGAAGGATTCGACGAGCCGTTCGGCCGCCAATTGCCCGATCCGCCATGCCGAGGGAGTCGGCACCGCGCGCACATCGACAGCGAAGAAGTTGCGACCAGTCGGCAGCACGTCGGGCCTGCCACGCGTCGGCGCCCCCGACGGACCGGGAGGCACGAAGCGGCCATCAAGACCGCCCAGCAATGCCGCCATCTCCTGCGGCGGGCTCGCGTCAATGGCCGGCCGCAATCTCGTCTCGATCCATTCCAGAACAGCCGCGGTGCGCACCCATGACGGATCCGGCTTCATCTCACCCGACACCAGCCGCAACGCCAATTCTTCGATCCGCTCGACCGCGTCTCCCGTCGTCCGCCACAAGCGTGAGCAGAGTTCGACCAGAATCGCCGGCCGTGGCCCAGTGAATGTGCCAGCGAGATCGCGGGTCAGCGGGTCGAAATCGGCAAGACCAAGGTCAAGCACCAGTGACCGCTGCAGCGAGGCGTCTTCCGGCTTGCGGTCCGACCGCGGCACACGCGCAATCGAAACGAGGAGATCGGCGCACTGCCCCGCATCCGGAGCGCGCCCGAACACGTGGAGACCGTCCCGGATCTGCATTTCCTTGATGTCGCAAAGATGCGCGTCCAGCGCGCGCAGCGCCTCGCCGACCGGCACGTCCCGCGTCAGGTTGACATCGGCATCGAGCCACTGCGCCCGCGCCATCGAAAGGATGTCCTCGGCGATGACAGCCGCGCGCTTCGGATCGAGGTCGGTTGCAACCGAATATTCATCCACCATCGATTCCAGCCGCGCCAGATCGTCGTGCAATCCGGCACGGGTCATCGGCGGCGTCAGATGATCGACGATGACCGCGGAGGTGCGGCGCTTGGCCTGGATGCCTTCGCCGGGATCGTTCACGATGAATGGATAGAGATGCGGCAACGGGCCGAGCACCGCATCCGGCAGGCAATCGGCGGAAAGCCCGGTGCTCTTGCCGGGCAGCCATTCCAGATTGCCATGCTTGCCGAGATGAACGATCGCGTGGACGTCGAAGACGCGGCGCAGCCAAAGATAGAACGCCAGATAGTGATGGGGAGGAACGAGGTCCGGATCGTGATAGGTGCTCTTGGGATCGATGTTGTAGCCCCGCGCCGGCTGCACGCCGACAACGACGTTGCCGAACCGATGCAGGCCGAGACGAAACACGCCATTGGTGACGTGCGGATCATGGACGGGATCACTCCAACGCTCCGTGACCGCACGCTGAACATTGGGAGGGAGCGTACTAAATGCCGCTTCGTATTCCGCAAGCGGCCACGACGCGCCACCGCGCCGCAAGGCGCGGCCCTCGAGCGCATTGGTCGGCGCCTCCTGCAACAGCCGCATCATGCCGGCCACATCATCAGGTGCGCCGGAAATCTCGTATCCCTCGTTCCCAATCGCGGCGAGGATTCCGATCAGGCTTTGCGGCGTATCCAGACCGACGCCGTTGGCGAGACGGCCGTCGCGATTAGGATAGTTGGCGAGGACGATGGCGACCCGTCGCTGGCTCGCAGGCGTACGGCGCAGCCGCACCCACGCCGCAGCGAGATCGGCTGTAGCCTTAACGCGATCCTCGACTGGGCGGAAAGCTGTCGGCGTGAAGGAGCCAAGGCTCTGTTCGGATTCCTTGAACGCAATGGCATTGGCGAAGATGCGCCCGTCAACCTCGGGTAAGACCACATGCATGGCAAGGTCACGCGGGTTGAGGCCGCGGGTCGAGCTTTCCCAGCTTTTGCGGGAAATGCCGGCCTGGGCGACCTGCAGCACGGGACAGTCGGTCTCCGACAATATCCCGGCGTTTTCGCGCGCGGTCGCCGTCGCAAAGGCCGTCGTGTTCACGATGATGTCGGGCGGATGTGCGGCGAGCGCCGGGCGCAGGAATGCGATCGAGCGTTCGTCCTTGAGGCTCGTGACATAGAGCCCGACTACATTGAGCCCACGCGCCCTGAGCGCGGAGCACAGCGCATCGACCGCGGCGGTATCGCCGCCTGCGACGAGGGCGCGGTAGAAGATCACGACAGCGTTGGGGCGTTCGTCGGTGGCAGGTTCGCCGTTCCAGAAGCCGGCGGCCGGCATTGGCCGCGCCGACGGCGGCCTGTTGCCGTGGCCGATCAGATGCGCGGCGAAGCGAAGCGCCAACTGCGCGTTGTCGATGCCGCCTTCAGTACAATAGCGCCACAGTTCGTAGGTCTCGTCGGCGCCGAGCGTGCCGCGCGCGGCTAATGCGGCGTTCCAGTCGGTTTCGCCGGGAATGCAGGCGAACAACGCTCCGCGCTGAATCGCGTCGCGCCGAAGACTTTCGACACCGTGCGGCCAATAACTTTCGCCGCCGAGCATCCTGAGTACGACGATCTTCGCTTCGCTCAGCGTGCGTTCGACATAGAGATCGACCGAGGCGGGATGACCAAGAGCCAGCAGATTGGTCAGGCGGACACTTGGGAAGTCCGCAGGCAACGCAGCATGCGCAGCACCGAAGGCCGCCAGATCACTGTCGGCCGCAGACAGGATGACGATCTCGGCGGTTTCCTGCCCGAGGTCGCGAGCGACATCGCCGTCGTCGATGCTGCCGCCGCTGTCGAGTTTCAGATGCATTGATCGCCTTTCGAAAGGCTATCCCGCAAGCGCGCGGCGCGCCGCATCGGCGTCGAAGCCCTTCAGGCCGATCACGACCAGATGCTCGGCCTGCTTGGCGTCAGGCCGCGCGAACGCCAGCTCGACACGGCTGCCGACCGCCTGCACCACGATCGGCGCAGGCTTCTGGGAGATCCGTGCATGGCCCTTGACGCGCAGCACCCCCGAGAGACCGAGGACGTCGCTGACCCGCGCGCGCATCGCCTCGACGCTCTCGGCCGCCGCAGGCGTCACGACGATGCTGTCGAAATCGTCGTGATCGTGCTCTTCTTCTTCGCCGTGGTGACCCGCCCGCGCGGCGAGGTCATTCTCGGCATCGGCTTTCATTCCGATCAGGACATCGGGAGCAAGCGCACCATGGGAGCGGACGACGCGAACACCTTGCCTCAATTGTGCGATGAGCCGCTGTTCGATGCCACCAAGCACCTCCTGCGACACCAGATCGCTCTTGGAAAGGACCACGAGGTCGGCACAGGCGAGTTGATCCTCGAACACTTCTTCGATCGGGTCGTCGTGATCAATCTCTTCGTCCGCGGCACGCTGAGCCCCGACGGCCTGTTCGTCGAGCACGACGCGCCCCTCGGACAGCGCCAGCGCATCGACGACCGTCACGACGCCGTCGACGGTCGCGCGCGTGCGGACCGCAGGCCATGCGAACGCTTTCAGTAGTGGCTGCGGCAGCGCGAGTCCGGAGGTCTCGATCACGATCGCATCCAGCGGTTCGTCGCGTGTCAGGAGCGTGTCCATCGTCGGAATGAAATCGTCGGCGACGGTGCAGCAGATGCAGCCGTTGGTCAGCTCGACGATATCGCCGGGCGCACAGGCCTTGGCCGCGCATTCCTCGACAAGACCGCCGTCGAAACCCGCATCTCCAAACTCGTTGACGATGACGGCGATGCGGCGACCGTCGGCTTGCGTTAGAAGCGAGCGCAACAGCGTCGTCTTTCCGGCCCCGAGGAAGCCAGTAAGCACGGTAACTGGAACACGAGACATATTTCAGGACTCCTTAAGAGGAACGTTTGAGCCACAGCGGAAGGCCGGCCGCGACGAACACGACGTTGGGAACGACCGAGGCGATTACTTGATTGAGACGACCCTGCGCATCGCGGAATTCGCGGCCGAGCCTGGTTTCAGGCACGATGCCGAGACCGACCTCGTTCGACACCAGGACAACAGGGTTTGCTGCTACGCTAAGAAACCGCGCGAGCCCTTTCGTCTCGACATCGGGGTCACGCCCTGCGAGCATCAGGTTGGAGAGCCAGAGTGTCAGGCAATCGACCAACACCGCGCAGCCGGGCCGCGATACCTGTGTCAAGGCATCAATGAGCGCCAGCGGCTCCTCCACGGTTGTCCAATCCGCCCCACGCCGGCCGCGATGATGCGCGATCCTGTCCTGCATCTCTCCGTCGCCTGCGGTCGCCGTTGCCAGATACACGCGTGCAAGGCCGCTTTCGGCAATCATCCGCTCGGCAAAAGCCGATTTGCCCGAACGTGCGCCCCCCAGCACCAGCGTGGTCGAGAGATCAGTCATTTCGGAGCGCTGCCATCCTCGGGCGACCAGCGGGCGGGCGGCAGCCGCGCCACCATTCCCTTGCGCAGGATTTCGGCGCGCTCGCGCCACGGCACCAGGCCGTAGGTCGACTTGCGATAGGAATCGACGAAAGACACGACGGCACTAGCACCCTCGGGCTGGAGGTCGCCGAACAGGAACGTGTAACCATCCGAGCTCGAAACCGCGACCGTGGTCGGCCGCTTGCACACGCTCAAGCACTGCACGCGCCGGACTTGAACGGCAGCATCACGTTCGCTTGTAGCGATCCGGATCGCGTCGAACATGGCAGGGCCAGCCAGGACGCCCTCTGACGTCTTGCAGGTGACGCATACGCTCACGATGACAGAACCGCCAGGCGCGGTCGCAGGCAAAGCTTCGTCCGGGCGAGTATCAGGGTCTTGCTGATCGACGTCGTTGCGATCCATCACAATGCTCAAGTCAGGGCCATGACGGCCGCGAGCTTTGTTGGATCGCGTTCGACGGTGGAACGACCATCGAACTCATTCCGTCCGGTGCACCCCGCCCGACGAACCTCCAAAGCACAATACGCGATGGCAGGTCTCCTGGCTCGCGGGTCGTCGCCTCTCGCCGCCTTCCCGGTCATCCCAGTGGCTTCGGCTTTGGCTCGCCGCTTACAGTTGCGGGGGCAGCGTCGGCATTGCACCGGCTTCCCTTTTTCACCTTCCCGAAGGAAGGACCATCGCCGCCACGCTAGCTGTCCCCGCGACGGCGGTCAACCGCAGTTGACCTGCCCGTTTCCTTCGGCCACTTAAGGCGCGCGCACGAGGAGCCCATGACCTTCCAAATCCCATCTGACTGGCAAATCCCCGCGATCGCTCCAATCGATCAGACGCTTGCCGCAACGATGCGCGCGCGAATCGACGGCAAAGCCAAGCCGCCGGGATCGCTCGGACGAATCGAAGATTTGGCTGTGCAGCTCGGCACGATCACCCATCCGTCGGCCGCAGCGCTGCAGAACGCCGTCCTGCTCGTGTTCGCTGGTGATCACGGGCTGACGGAAGAAGGCGTTTCGCAATATCCGTCCGCCGTGACGGCCGCGATGGTAAGGACCTATCTCGCAGGTCGCGCCAGCGCCAACGCCTTTGCGGCCGCCTCGGATGTCAGGATCCGCGTCGTGGACGCCGGCGTCGCCAGCGAACTGCCTTCCCATCGCGACCTCCTCGCCATCAAGATTCGGGCCGGCACCGCGAATTCTGCGCGCGAGGCGGCGATGTCGGCCCAGGAAGCGCGCAAGGCGCTCGCGGCCGGCTTTGCCATAGCTTTCGGTGAAATCGATGATGGCGCCGACATCATCGCGCTCGGCGAGATGGGAATAGGTAACACGGCGTCTTCGGCGCTTCTGGTGCATCGGCTGGCGCCCGCTCCGCTGGATGACTGCATCGGCGTCGGCGCCGGCCAGGACGAGCCGGGCATGGCGCGCAAGCGCGCTGCCATCCACAAGGCGGCCAATCGTAGCGATGCCACGGCGCCGTTCGAGGTGCTCAGGGAATTCGGCGGCCTCGAGATCGCCATGATGGCGGGCGCAGCGCTTGGCGCAGCGGCGCATCGTCGTCCTGTCGTCATCGACGGCTTCATTTCGTCCGCTGCCGCCCTTGTTGCCGTCAGGCTGGCGCCGGCGACGCGCGACTATTGCGTGTTCGCGCATCGGTCGGCCGAAAAGGGTCACGACATCGTGCTCGCGGCGCTTCAGGCACGGCCGCTACTCGCTCTCGACATGAGACTTGGCGAGGGTACCGGCGCGTTGCTGGCCGTCCCGCTGGTACGGGCCGCGTCCCGCCTGCTGACCGATGTCGCCGACCTCAGCGACGTGCTGGAGGGAAGGATCTAGATGCGCCTGGATCGTTTTCGCGACGCGGTCCGATTCCTTACGATCATCCCTGTCGGCGCTTCGAACGATGCGCCTGATTCCGAGTGGCTGGTCCGCTCGTCGCAATTCTTCCCGCTGGTTGGTGCGATCGTGGGTCTCGTTTCGGCGGCGACCCTTGTGCTCACAGCCCTCGTGTTGGGGCCAGTCATCGCGGCGCTCCTGGCGGTGTTGGCAAGTGTCCTTCTCACCTGCGGATTGCACGAGGATGGCCTGGCCGATACCGCAGACAGCTTTGGCGGCGGCTGGACGGTCGAACAGCGTCTCACCATCATGAAGGACAGCCGGATTGGAACCTATGGCACGCTTGCGCTGATTTTCGCAATTGCATTGCGCGTCGCGGCGCTCGCCGAGATGCCGGCCTGGATTGGCGCGGCGGCGCTGATTGCGAGCGGAGCCGCCGGCCGCGCCGTGGTGCTGCCGATCGTTGGCTGGATGAAATATGCAGGCAACACGTCCGCGATGAAGGTGGCCTATACGCCCTCTCCGCTCCGGGCAGGCGAAATCGGCTTCGCAACGATTGTGGCGCTGCTCGCACTGACGCCACTTGCTGCGGCCTCCGGTACGCATGCCCCAACCGCGCTTATTGTCGGCATCGCTTACGGTATCGCACTGGCAGTTGCGGTCACGCTGTGGTCGCGACGGCTGATCGGCGGCTATACCGGCGACGTGCTCGGGGCCATCGAGCAGGTGTTCGAGGTCGGCTTTCTGCTCGGCGTTGCCGCCGTCATCCGGTCGGCCATGTGATCTGCGCCCATGTTCGAGTGAGTCATCGGTGTCTGACAAGAGCGAACCGATCTGGCGAAGCGACATCGATTCATTGGCATTCCGTCCCACCGGACACATGGGTATATGCGTCATGCACCGGCGCGCATTCCGGACGCTGCTGGGTTACACGCCTTCGCCACGGCAGTGCATCGACTTCTACCTGATACACCGCGATTCGTTCGAAGCGGCGGCCCACGCCAAGCTGATCGCCAGAAGCATCCGAGAAACGGAGAACTTTCATCTCACGAGCCGCGACATCCGTCGCCGGATAAAAAATTCGGTCGCATCGGGCGATGCCGTGGGCTAGAATGACTCGCGGAATGAGGATCACCATGCAGCAGACGCAGTCAGCCGATTTTACAGCCGTTGCAACCGGCACGAATGTCATCGTTCAGGCCGTTCTGGCGATGGCTCTCGGTCTGTTCGTCGTTGGCATGGTCGGCTTTTCGCACATCAGTGCCGTCCATAACGCCGCCCACGACGTGCGCCACGCGAACGCCTTCCCCTGTCACTGACGACAGATGCACGTCTTCAGATCGATCGTGTTTGCGGCGTCGCTTGCCGGGTTGATCGTCGGCGCGCTGATATCGGTCGTGCAGTTCTTCGGAACCGTGCCGCTGATCCAGAAGAGCGAAATCTACGAGAAAGCCGCGGCCGATGCGCAGCAAAAGGCCGCCCATTCCAGTGGTGGTGAAGCGGATCATCATCACGATGCGGAATGGGAACCCGAAGAGGGCTTGCAGCGCAACGCCCTGACCGTCGCCGCCAACATCCTTACCGCGATTGGCTTCGGCCTCATGCTCACCAGCATCTATGCGCTTCGGCAACGACCGGTCCATTGGCGCGAGGGTCTGTTTTGGGGCCTTGGCGGCTTCGTCGTTTTTGTCGCGGCGCCCGGTCTCGGCCTCCCTCCGGAGCTGCCGGGTTTGCCGGTCGCCGATCTCACCGCGCGGCAAATCTGGTGGGTCGCAACCGCTGCTCTGACAGCGTCGGCGCTCTACCTCCTGATCCTGCGCTCCGAACCGTGGGCTGCGGTCCTCGGGCTCATACTCATTATCATACCGCATCTCGTCGGCGCGCCTGTTGCGCCCGAGTCTCATGTCGAAGTGCCGGCCTCCCTTTCTCACCAGTTCGTGGTGACCGTCGTACTCACCGGACTTTTGTTCTGGAGCCTGTTGGGCATCGCAACGAGCCTCGCGTTCGAGAAAGTATCAAGACAACGAAGTTAGGCGGCGATCGTCAGGCTGCGCCCGCTGGCTCCTCACCGGAATTGCCAGCACCAGGACGGATCGCCGCGATCACGGCGCTCCCTCATGTCGACACGCATGAAACGATCATGCGCGAGCGCGGCGCCGACCCACAGTTCATTCCAGGCGTCGAACACCGCCGGAGACAGCGGCCCGCGTTCTGCCATCAGGTGCCATGAGGTCTGCCGTACCGTCGCGGTCGCGCCCTGCACGCGCAACTCGGCGTCATCGCCCTGCCCACAGGCAATGCGAGCGAACGCGCCGGCGAAGCCCGCAGCCCCAGGACCGACACCGCCGAGCAGCGAAGCGACGTCGTCAAAGGTATGCATCCCCACCAGCCGCGCTGCAGCGCCAGCAAGGTGACCACCCTCCTCAGGACCGAGCACGGTGATGGTTTCCGGCACGATCGACGTGATGTATTCCATCGCGTAGTTGCGCAGGACTTTCTGAAGGCGCTCTTCTGGCCAGGTGTTTTCCGGAAGCCGTGGCGCAAGATCCGCTCGAAACGGGGGACATTGCTCGCCAGGTGAGAATTGCAGCCGTTCATCGGGAGTAAGGTCGTGATCCCACTCCTTGTAGTAGCCTTCCAGGCCGGGCTGTCCGTCGACCGTCTGGCCGGTACAGACGAAGCCCAGCCGTGGATTACCGAGGACGACGCCGTTATTGGCGTGCCATCCTCGCAGCATCGCGCGCGACACCTCCGATGGAATGCCGCAGATCGCGGTGCCCGACCAGATCCATCGCGGCGGCGGATATCGTACCCAGGCCTTTTGATCGCTCTCGTAGACATACTCGACCTTAACGCCGCCGACCTGGTTCGAGAGATAATGGTATTGCGCGCAGGCCACTGCGTGCGGGAGCTTGTCGAGCCCCAGCTTTTTCAACCCCGGAACAAAGCGCGCCAATTGCTGGCGTCGGAAGGTCCGAAACACCACCTCGGCCGCGCGCGCCGCGCCGGCGCGGGAAGATAGCATCAGGATGAGGCCGGTGAGATAGGAATGGTAGATCAGTTCGACGGCCCGATAGGCGGCGACGTCATCCTTGGCTCGGCTCTCCGCACTTCCGCTCAATTTTTCTTCTCCAAACCGGCGACCACGAAATCCGCGATCGACTCCGCCACGCGTTTCTTGGCCGCTTGCGTCTCTCCGGGACGCGGTTGGTACCAGCGCGACGTCCAGTTCAAGGCGCCAAGCAATGGCTTCGCGGCGAGCTTGGCATCGACGGATCTGAATTCGCCGGAAGCGACCCCATCCTTGATCACCCGGATATAGAGGTTCTCGTTGGCCTCGCGCAGCGCGGCGACATCGGCAAGCTCCGCCCTCTCGCTCTCGTTCGTGCGTTCCAGAAGATGCATTTCCAGTCCCTGCGCGATCACGCGCAGATAAGGCAGGTGATCGATGACCAGGATGGTATGGGCGACCGCCATGCCGTGCAGGCGGTCGCGCGCGGAAGCCGGGGTCTCGAAAGATGGCCGGATCGCCGCCTGTGTCAGTTCCATGCCACGGCGGTGCACGGCGAAGAAGAGCTCGGACTTGCTTCGGTAATAATAATAGATCGCCCCTTTGGTCGAACCGATCTCGTCGCTCACCCGATCGAGCGACGTGGCGGCGAAGCCCTGGCGCATGAAAGCGCGCGCGGCAGCGTCGAGAATGTCGATCCTCCGATCCGCCAACGGCTCGCCGGTTTCGATTTTGCCAAGCTTGCTCAAGATACCCCTCCTGCGCTGCGCGCAATTGACATCCAAACATACTACTCGGTAGGCTGCAACATACTACTCAGTATCTAAGAAAAGGCAGGGTGGATGACGGACGATTACGCGGGGCTGCGTGTCCTCGACGTAAGCCAGGGATTTGCGGGTCCCTACTGCGGAGCTATCCTCGCCCGCGGCGGCGCGTCCGTCGTCAAGGTCGAGCCGCCGAGCGGCGACTGGGCCCGCACGATCGGCGGATCGGTCGATGGGCACACAGCCTTCAGCCTCGTTCCCAATATCGGCAAGCGCGCGATCTGCATCGACGGAACCAGGCCGGACGGCCGCAAAGTTCTCGCCGGCCTCGCGGCCTCAGCCGATATCGTGATCCAAAACTTCCGTCCCGGTGTTGTGGAGCGGCTGCAGATCGCCGATGCGCAGTTGCGGCCAGCCAATCCCGATCTGATCTACGTTTCGATCCTCGGCTTCGGCCCCGGCCCCTACGAAAATCGTCCCGCCACCGACACCATCATCCAGGGCTTCACGGGCATGATGGTAATGAATCGCGATAGCGCGGGCACGCCGCGGCGGATCGGAATGCTGGCGGTCGATACCGCCGCCGGTATCTACGCGGCCCAGCAGGTCGGTGCAGCGCTCTACAGGCGCCTCTCCGGACGCGGCGGACGTCACATCAGGATCTCGCTCGTGGAGGTCGCGGCGGCGTTTCAGGCGATGCCGATCATTGACGATGCCATGCATCGTGACCGTCCGAGCCCGCCTTTGAGCGTGCCGATCGGAACCTTCGCCACCTCGGACGGCCACATCAATCTCTCATGCGTGTCGAACGCCATGTTCCGGGGCATCTGCCGTGCGCTGGGCAAATCCGACTGGATCGAGGACCCTCGTTTTGCGACCGAAGCCGGCCGCCTGGCGCAGGCTGGCGAAATAACCGGCGAAGTCATTGACATCCTTCGCACCCGGCCGAGTGCACATTGGGTTCGCGCCTTTGAGGAACAGGACGTGCTGTGCGGTCCCGTTCAGGACTACCAGGCCTTCCTTGCCGATCCTCACGTGCAGGGCCTCGGGCTGGCTGCGACGCTTCAGGGCGGCGCCTTCGAAGGCCTTCCGCTCACCCTGCTTCCCGGCACCGCGGCGCCCAATGCACACGCGCCCACGCCGCCCAGGCTCGGGGAGCATACGCGCGAGATCCTCATCGAACACGGCTATTCGCAAACTGCGGTCGACCGGCTCGTCGAAGACAGCACGGTCATCGAGGCAGACCAAAGGGAGGTAAGAAAATGAAAGCAAGAGCAACAACGAGTGCCATCGCGGCCGGCCTTCTCGCCAGTCTGATGGCATCCTCCGCGGTCGCGCAAGTGTCCGACAACGTCGTACGCATCGGCATCCTCAACGACATGACCGGGATCTATGCCGACGCCGGCGGAAAGGGCTCGATCCTCGCGGCGCAACTCGCAGCGGAGGATTTCGGTGGCAAGGTCGCCGGCGCCCCGATCGAGATCGTCTCGGCCGACCATGCCAACAAGCCCGATATCGCCGCCAATCTCGCGCGCCAGGAATACGACGCGCAGGGTGTCGACGTCATCGCCGATGGCGGATCGTCAGCGGCGGCGCTCGCGATGCAGAACGTCTCGCGCGAGCGCAAGAAGGTCATCCTGTTGTCAGGGCCTGCGACCGCCGAGATCACCGGAAAGGCCTGTTCACCCTACAGCTTTCACTGGATGTACGACACCTATGCGCTCGCCGCCGCTCCACCGGAAGGGGTCTTGAAGCGCGGTGGCGACACCTGGTTCTTCATCACCGCGGACTATGCGTTCGGCAAGTCGATGGAAAGCGAGGCGACCAAGCGCATCGTGGCCAGCGGAGGCAAGGTCATCGGCGGCGTACGTGCACCGCTCGACACTCCCGACTTCTCCTCGTTCCTGCTCCAGGCGCAGGGCTCCGGAGCCAAGGTGCTTGCGCTCGCCACCGCCGGCAGCGACACCAGCAACGCGATCAAGCAGGCGCAGGAATACAATGTGATCGGCTCCAATACACAGGTCGTGACCTTCCTGATGTTCATCAACGACGTCGACGCCATGGGCCTGAAGAACGGACAGGGTCTGGTCTCCTCGACGACCTATTATCACGACCTCGACGACGGCAGCCGCGCCTTCGCCAAGCGCTTCTGGGACAAGATGGGCCGGCCGCCATCGATCGTGCAGGCCGGCGTCTACAGCTCCGTGGTCCATTATCTGAAAGCGGTCGCTGCGACCGGAACGGACGATGGGACCAAGGTGGCCGCCAAGATGCGCGAGATGCCCGTCGAGGACGCCTTCACCCACGGCGCGAAGATCCGCGCGGATGGCCGTTTGCTGCGCGATCTCTACGTGACCGAAGTCAAGAAGCCCGAGGAGTCGAAGGGACCCTGGGACTACTGGAAGATCGTCGCGACGATTCCGGGCGACAAAGCCTGGCGTCCGGCCGACGAAAGCGAGTGTCCACTCCTGAAAACCCACTGAGCCGAGGAGCGCGTCGGGCATGGCCGAGAACCGCAAGCTGCTGGTCGAGAACAACGGCCCGGTGACGATCATCACCATCAACCGTCCGGAAGTCCGCAATGCTCTCGACAATGAGACCGCAGCCGAACTGACCAAGGCGCTGCGGGCGTTCGACAGTGCGCCCGATCAGGCGGTCGCAGTGCTGACAGGCGCGGGAGGAAACTTCTGCGCCGGCGCCGACTTGAAGGAGCTCGCTGCCGGCCGCGAGTACAAGCCTTGGGGCGGCGATCCGGACGGTCCGTGCCACGACTTGCTCGCGAAGCCGGTCATCGCCGCCGTGGCGGGCTACGCGTGTGCCGGGGGGCTCGGCATCGCCTTGCGATGCGACCTGCGCGTCACCGAGGAGAGCGCGACCTTCGCCGTGCTCTCGCGGCGATGGGGCGTTCCCATGAGTGACGGCACGACGGTGAGGCTACCTCGCCTCATCGGCGCCGGGCGCGCCCTCGATATGTTGCTGACGGCGAGGAAAGTATCGGGCGCGGAAGCAGTCGCGATCGGGCTTGCCGACCGGCTGGTGCCCACCGGGGAAGCCCTCTCCGCTGCCGTCGCGCTGGCGCACGAGATCGCGGCCTTTCCGCAAATCGCGATGCGCTCCGACAGGATGTCGGCCATTCGCCAGTGGAATCTGTCCGAGAAGGAAGCTCTCGCACTTGAAACGAGCCTGTCGCTGGAGGCTCGTCAGAAGGAAGCACGCGGTGGCGCTACCCGCTTTGCGTCCGGCGCGGGACGTCATGGCGCGATCGAGAAGGACTAGCGCATGCGGGCGGTGATCGGACGGCAATTCGGCGGCATAGACGATTTATCCTTCGAAGAAGTCCCGAACCCGTCTCTCGAAGCCGGAGCAGTTCGGATCTCGGTGCACGCCGCCGGAGTAAGCTTCGCCAATCTGTTGTTCATTGCGGGCAAGCACCAAAACCGTCCATCGTTACCCTTTATTCCAGGAACGGAAGTCGCCGGCGTCGTCTTGGAAATCGCCCCCAATGCAACGACCGAGCTAAGGGTCGGTGATCGTGTCTGCGCCGGATTGCCGTCCGGAGGATTCGCCGAGGAGGCGATCGTCGATGCCGCCAACGTCTTCAAGATTCCGGATTCGCTGAGCTTCGCCGGCGCCACGCTGTTCCCGACGATCTACGCCACTGCCTATGCGGGCCTTGCGTGGCGGGCAAACCTCAAGCCCGGAGAAACCCTTCTGGTCCATGGCGCCGCGGGCGCGAGCGGGTTAGCCGCCGTCGAGATCGGCCGCGCGCTCGGCGCGCGCGTGATCGCGACCGCCGGTGGAGAACGCAAGACCGCTGTTGCCGCAGAATATGGCGCGCATCACGTGATCGATTACAAGCACGACGATTTTCGCAGCTCCGTGCTCGAGATCACGGAAGGCCGCGGCGCCGATGTCGTATTCGATCCGGTCGGCGGCGACGTCTTCGACAATTCCTTGCGCTGCATCGCTCCGCTCGGCCGCCTTCTGCCGATCGGCTTCGCATCCGGCCGCATTCCCCAAATCCCTGCAAACATCATCCTGGTGAAGAACCTGACCGTGATCGGGCTCTATTGGGGGTTCTACATGGCGTGGGGCAAGTCCAAGGCGGACGCCGTCTTGCGTGCAAGGGTGAAAAACCTGTTCGAGGAACTGTTCGCACTTCACGAAGCAGGCAAGCTTCGCGCGCCAGTCGATCAGACGCTTCCGCTGCCGCAATTCGCAGACGCCCTCCGACGGGTCGAGCGGCGTGAAGTTATCGGCAAGATCGTTCTCGCGCCGGGAGACAGGGCCGCCGACAGCTTCACTGCGCAGACGGCATGAGAGCGTGCAAAACGTCCCAATTCCAGGTTTGACGAACGCTGTCGAACGCAGCGAAATCGTGGTCGAACTGCCAGTAGGCCCATGCCCAGCCAAATCGGTCGGCGTTTCGCGCCACGAACGACAGGTATCTCTGGCGGCTTTCAGATGGCGCGCGTTCATAAACCCCAAACTCGCCAAGATAGATGGGACGTTTTTCTCGCTGTGACCAGAGATTGATTCTGGTGAAATCAGCGACAACTCTCGCTTCGTCCTCGCGGGCACCCCAATCCAGGGGCCGAATCGTCGAAAATGTTCGGGACCATGGCGCGCCTTGATGCGTAAACCTGATGGGCGCGTAATAGTGAAAAGTCACGATCAGTTTTCTGTCGCCGGCCGGAAGAACCAATTCGTCAATAGGCGCATCGTCGGTGTTGAGAACAGCGACAATTACAGTTCGCTCAGGGTTCGTGACCCTGATGATGCCAAGACATTCATTGAGCAGTGAGTTCCATTCAGCCGAGGTCATATGTCCCCCGGGCTCGTTCAGAATTTCGAATAAAAGCGCAGGATACTTCCCTGCATAACGCGACGCGATCTGCTTCCAGAACGATTTGAGCTTCTCGGCACATCCCGAGATATAACGCTGGCAACAATCGGTGTCGTGCTCATCCAGAATGGGAATGAGCTTCCTTGCAAAAACCTCTTCGATAACTCTATCGAGGCGCTTCAAGACGGCTTCATCAAGGATGTTATTCGAATCCATATGCTTGAAGCCGAAGAAATTGATTCTGACATGCGAGAAACCAGCCCTTTGAATTGCAGTCAGGTTCTCTAAACGGAATGGCGCATTCTCGGCCCCTTCCCAGATGCCATCATACCCCAGAATATTGATGCCACGTCCCAAGCCCGCGACCTCGCGGAATGCGATCTGCTCAGATCCGTAGGCCCGTGGCATCCACGCCGCAAAGACGAAGGCCAGCGGGAGAAGCTTGAGCGCTTTTGGCCAACCGGCAAGTATAGCAATCATTCCTGCGCCAACTCACGATAGCTGTGATCTTCCGGCAGTACCGGCCGACAGGTTGCGAGGAAGAACACCAGCAACAGCACGGATGTAAACATCGTGGAACGAAGAAATATCGTCTCCGTAAAATTGGTCTGAAAACTGAGGACGGAGAACCCTATGATCAGGGCACAATGGAATCGATCGATCGGGATGAAATCAGATGGAGCACCTTGTTCGAAAACAGGAAGACGCTTGCCGCAAAAAGCAGGTAACCCAAAAGTCCCGTTTCCATGAGAATGGTGATGTAGCCGCTGTGGTAGTTGTCGAGCACCCAACCGTGGTTCTGCTCGAAATAATCGTAGATCGATTGGGTCGTCCAAAATCCGTTTATCCCAAAACCGAGCAATGGCGCATCGTCGAAGTGGCTTATCGCATACTGCCAAATGAAGGTTCTCTCCGTGAAGTCGATGCTCAAATCAAAGAGATGGATGGCGTCATACCCAGTCAGGTAAAAATACAGGATCAGGAAGCCCGCCATGATGCACATGACAAAGGGCAACACCGTATAGACTTTCATGCATTTCACCGACCGCAGGGAGGTGAAAAGCAAACCGCAGGCCGCCAACGCCACAGCACCGGCGCCTCGCGAGCCCGAAGCCAGGACGCACATTGAAGCGAGCAGGAATGTAACAAGGAAGGGTAGCCATCTCTGCCCTGTTATCTTTCGATAATAGGCAAAGAACATGAGATAGGCGCCCACAAAGCCGAGCGTCTGCTTTGATTCGTAAACACCTTGCCATTGACCGTTGTGCATCCAACTGCGGTCAATTCCGATATCCGGCACGAACATCGCGAAAAAAGCGGATGCCGCAACCAGTACAAAGAGGCCCCGAGTGATCGATTTGACGATATCGTCGATGTCAAGTCGCGTGATAAGGCAGAATGCGCCGAAGGTTGTTATGACAAGAGCCGCGCTTTTCATGATGGCCGCAAGGCCCAGATTTGTCCAAAGCACGGAAACGGCGGCAAGGACGTAGAACGAAACGATCGCGATCAGGTCGAGATTGAACCCCAGCCGCAGGTTGGGGCGCACAAACGCGCTTGCATAAATCAGCACAATCCACATCGACAACGCAGCGAACTGCTGCAGGAAAGTCTGTTCCACCGCCAACAGGGCAGTGTTGAAGGTCCCCATCGATGCCACCACATTGATGGTGATGGACCAATTCATGATGGCCTTAGCGGCCCGCTCGATGTCGATACCGCGCGTTTGCCGGATCGCGCCGTCAAGCGCGCCCGTGTCCATCTGAATTTGTGCTCCGGTCATGGAATGAGCTTCGTGAAGCACGGTTAATTATTTGCTATCGTCGCCGGTCGCGGCGGGTGCGCAGGACGCCACGCCAATGCGGCTCCGGCAAATGCCAATCTCAATGGGTACAGATCGCGCCGCACTGGGCGGGCCGAGAATACATCGCGGCGCATTTTCGAGCTGCGCAGCGTCAGTCGTGCTTGGTTGGCGTGGAATGGCTCCTGTTAAATAGCAGGTACAGCGCACGCGGGTTGGTGGTCAGATAGCGCCAGAACAGCCGGCGCGGCTCGAGCCAGACCCGCCAGGCCCATTCCAGCCCGACATTCTGCATCCATTGCGGCGCGCGGGGGCGGCTGCCGGAGAGAAAGTTGAACAGCCCGCCCGAGGTCTTGATGACACCGACGTTGGAGAGCCCGGGCGTGAACTCCTCGACAAAGGCCTGCTCGTAGGGCACGCCGAGCGCGACCCAGAGATAGTCGGGCGCCAGCGCATTGATCTCGTCGACCTTGGCGCGCAGCGCGTCGCCGCGCAGATAGCCATGCGAATGACCGACGATCTTCAGCTTCGGATACATCCTGCGGACATTGGCGACGGCGGCGGCATTCTCCGCCTCGTCAGCGCCGAACATGTAGAAGGAGAGCCCGGCCTCCTCGGCCTTGCGAGCGACGATGTGGAACAGGTCGGTGGTGGCGACCCGCTCCGGCAGCGGCTGCGATGACTTGAACCGTGACACCGTGACCAGCGGCTGTCCGTCCGCATTGATGAGGTCGGCGGCGCGAAACAGGCGGTCCGTCATCGGCTCGGTCGAGCAGCGCGCCACCACCTCGCCATTGGCCGAGGTCAGATAAAGCGGACGGTTTGCACGGCGTTTTGGCGAAACCTGCTCGATCATGAAATCGGCGGTCTGCTCGAGATCGAGCACGGCGAGCCGGAGCCCGCCGACGGTGACACGCGGAACCTCGGCGGTGGCCGCTCTGCCGATGAGGTTCGCGCGACGTTCACGCACTTTGTCTTTCTGCGACGGTTCACAGCGTGAAGTTGGGCCCGTTGACACTTGTGTCGGCGCTTCGCGCGGAGTGTCACAAATCCGGACGGTCGAGACAGTCCGACCGAATTCGACACGCGACTTGCGTTCGTCCTCGTCCCGTGATGTCGAAATCGGGCCGGAAACTTGCTCTTTCATCATGACTCAAGCGCTTCAGTTAGAGATTCCGATTGTTGTCTACGCGAACTGCAATATGCGGTCCATTGGCGGCTGCGAGTGGTCGCGACAGTTCAAAGCTGCCTGAACTGGTTAACCGTTAGCAAACGGTGCGACGGGCTCGCTAACCATAACGAAACGTTACGCGCTGCGCGGCGGTGGCAAGGTCGGCCGGCTATCAAACATTTGGTAAGAATCCGCGCACCGGGCGACGACCACAATACATTAATCCAAATCGCACTCTGCCCGTGTCTCCGCCGGTCTGGCTGTGCTAGAAGGTCGCAGCTCCGGCTCGACCGGCGCGCTGAAAAAGTCCGGTTTGCCTTTCGCACGTATGAACAAGAATAATAACGACGCGTTCGATGTCTGCATCGACAATGCATTTGATTTTTTGAATCAAGAGTACGCCGAACTGTTTGATGGCTCGGACGCGACAGCGTTCGAGCATCCGGTGTGGCTGGATACGCTCTACCGTAAGCTCGCGCCCGCCGCGGCAGCCAAACCCCTGATCGTCACGATCCGCCGTCCCGCGACCGAAAAACTGACGATGGTATTGCCTTTGATGCGGGTGTCGCGCGGGCCGATGCAGACGGTTGAATTCGCTGATCTCCGCGTGTCCGATTATCTGACCCCTGTCGGCACGGCCGTGGCATTTTCCGAGCTGCTCCAGGACGAGGATGCCTGCCTGACGCTCCGGCAGCTCGTCAGGCCGTTCGATCTCTTGCGAATGTGCAAGCTTCCTGATGGAAGAATGCCGATCGAAAATCTTATGGCAGCGCCTCGCCGCATCGTCATGGAGATGAACGCGTACGCGACAGTGCTAGTCGCCCCCTTCGAGCAATGGCGGGCGAGCGCGCTGAGCCGCTCCTATCAGAAGGAACTCGCAAAGAAGCTGCGCCAGCTCCAGAAGAAGGGCACATTGAGCTTTTCATGCTGCGACGACAGCGCATCCATCATGGCGGCGATGGAGATGATGAAGAACTTTCGAGGCCCGCGTTTCCGAGGCGACGGCGACGGCGACCTGTTGCAACGTCCCGAATATTTCGACTTCTATTCCTCCGTGGCGCTCCGCGGCCTGGGTGCCTTTGTTCGTCTCTACACCATGAAAATGGACGGCAACCTGATTGCGGCAGTGCTGGGATTGTGCCACCGCGGCAGTTTCCTCATCATTATGAGCGCATTCGACATCGCGGGATACAAGAGCCAATCCATCGGCGCGCTGATGTTCGAACAAGTCGCCAGGGATTGCATCGAGCGCGAGGATCAGATCCTGGACTTCACCATTGGCGACGAGCCGTACAAGAAGATGTTTGGCGGCCAGCCCTCCCCGTTGTGGAGCGTGACTCAGGCGGGTAGCGTCGCCGGCTCCCTTGCTCTGTTCGCGTTACGACAGGCGCCCTGGATCAAACTGGCCGCCAAGAGGATGGCCGAATTCAAGCTGCTGCCGGTCCGCACCTGAACTTAAACGTGCTCGCCAAAGCGCGATTCTTTTCTTCGAATCGTCATCCGGTTTTAGCTCTTTGTTTGAGCATGATCATTTTTCGGAAAACCGGTATCCACTTTTCCGGATCATGCTTCAGGCACGAAGCGCGCCACGGACTCGTGCGATCCATCCCGGCCGAATCCCGTCGACCCGATGGGTGATATTGCGTCGAAGAAAATGCACCCTGCGCCGCACGTTCCATCTTATGTCGCTGCTCGACGTCAGTGCCTGCCGAAAGCGCGCCATTTGCAGGGAGTGTTGGTCGGCAGCAATCTTGGCCGGATCGGAATAGAACTCCGATATCTTCTCCTTGCCCATGCCGCTGGTTTCGAGCCAGCGTGGCACATACTCCGTGCAAAGACGTTCAACATCCACCAGAAGACGGCTCACTCCGGTGCCGGCTGCCGGACAGTTGGTTTGAAACGCGTCGCCAATCAGCACGACGCCCGGCTGCAGATGTCCTTCGGCGGCAGACAGGTCCATCACCCAGTTCTGCACCTGACCGATGACGCTGAAATCTCCGAGATAGGATTGCAATCCCGGCATGAATCTGAGCAACGTCGATCTTGTCTCCCGTCTCAGCTCACGCATGATCGGGTCGGTCGGATCGCGAAACAAGAACAGATTTGCCCGCATACCGGCCCGCACCGGAAACAGACTGAGATAGTCGA
This sequence comes from Bradyrhizobium sp. Leo170, assembly GCF_004296405.1. Lineage (GTDB taxonomy): Bacteria > Pseudomonadota > Alphaproteobacteria > Rhizobiales > Xanthobacteraceae > Bradyrhizobium. Next base: position 8,690 of record NZ_PSRR01000041.1, on the reverse strand, counting down.
CGCCATCGATGGCCCGCTCGCCATAGCAGGTTAGCGCTTCGAATTCGAACGGCGAACTGTCCGGACGCGCAATCGTGAAGCCGAACGAAACCGAATGGCGCTCGGCAAGAATCCGCCGCGTGATTCCGAGACCGTATCCAAGAGCTCCGGCCATGCCCGTCGCCAGGACAACGAGACGCGCAGTGACGCGCTTTCCGGAGGCCAAAACGAGATGTTGAACGTCATCGCTGCAACTCACAGCGGTCACCTGGTCGACAATGAAGCCGGAATGACCCGGCATCAGACGTCGTGCCAGGGCAACGAGGTCGGCATAGGGAAGGCCGTAGGTTTGGCCGGCACTGACGTCGACCACCCGGCCTTCCCTGATATTGATCACGCGGTCGTACACACACGCGACCGCCTCGAGTTCGCGGATGAAACCGAGCCTGCGAAAGACATCGACTTGTCGTCCGGCGATCTTCTCGACGCGGAATTCTTCCGGATAAACCGCGCGCTTGTCGATCAGCACAACCTGGCAGCCAGCCCTGGCGAGGACTGCCGCCGCGAGCGATCCCGCCAGCCCGCCGCCGACAATCGCAACGTCCGTGGTGATGGTTTCACATCCCTCTTCCGCGATCGGTTGTATCACCCTATTCACCATCATGGTTGCCGGCTCCGACGATTGATGGCGGCCGAACTGCAATTTTCTCGCCTGATATCCACTTCGCCGAACCAGCACGATCATTTTTGAGCATCGCAGTTAACGCCCGCGTCCTAGTCCAGATCGGGCGGCGTCCCGGCACGCGCCTTGCTCAAGGAGGATCGTGAAATCTATTCCCCGCTTACTCAGCAGTCCGGTGGACCATTGTTTATCGTCAGGTCAGCAGGTCATTTTCGTGCAAACGGCCGGTGGCTGCGCAGATTTGGCTTCGGCAATCCTCTTCGTGCCGCCGCAGCGGCTATCCTGGGAAACCATCGTTTGCCCTGTCTGAAGACAGCCGGGACAGCGGCGTTCCAGAACGAAGCAAGGCTGCAGGTTCGCCGGACAGGGCAAGTTTGCGCCGGTGCATTTGCCGGGTGGGGAGAACGAAATCTTAGGTACCGAACATTAACACTCTCGGCTCGCGTGCGTGTTAGGCATTGGGCCGTTGTCAGCTACGAGCATCTTGAAAGGAAAGATGCCTTGTACTTCGCATGATCGAATCCATTCTCCAGTTGATGCGACGCGACGTGACGCGCGGTGTTGCCGGGACCATCCTTCTCAAGGTTGGCAGCGGCGGCCTTGCGTTTGCGGTCTTCTCGCTGGCAGCACGAACCATGTCGCCGGATGCGTTCGGCGCTTTCGCGATGTGGCTTTCTGTCGCCCAGATCGCATCGGTCGTGGGGCTGGTCGGCCAGGAACTGCTCCTGGTTCGGTTCTTGAACGAGTACCAGGTGCGCGAACAGGCCGATCTCGCCAAAGGTGTGCTGCTATCGAGCCTGAAGATCTCCTCCATTGGGATGCTGGTCGTCATTGCCGCGATCGCAGCCGGCGCCAGCGTGCGTGGTGACGGATGGCTGCTGATCCTGGCCGTATCCGCCTTTACGGCCGTGAATGCAGGGCTGATGCTTGGCAGCCAGATCGCGCGATCGCTCATCAGCATTCTGATGGGGGAAGGCAATCGGGAGTTTTTCTGGCGGGTCGTCGTCGTGCTGTTTTTGGTAGCGATATTGTTCGGCCATGGGCTGCTCGATCCCGCACAGTTGCTTACCGTGATGGCGATCGCCATGGCCATGGGGCTCGCCGTTCAGGTCATTTCGATTGCACGCGCCCTTCCGAATTTGCGCAATGTGCCGGCGCGCTCGGAGAGCTCCCGCTGGAGATCGAGCGCGCTTCACTTCTGGATTTCTTCCATTCTTGAGGCGGCCAATCAGTACTTCGATGTGATCCTGATTTACTGGATGCTGGATCCGGCCACAGCCGGCATCTATTTTGCCGCATCCCGTCTGGCGAACATCTTCGCCATGCTCTCGGCCGCACTTTATAGTTTCGGGGCGCGTCGTCTGCCCTCGCTCTACTTCAGCAAAAATCATCAAGAGTTCGGCCACACGCTTCAGCTCATGGCGGAGGTGACCGCGCTTTGCGTTGTCGCCGGGCTCGTCCTTGTCTGGATCGGCGCGCCCCATCTTCTCGGCCTGTTCGGGCCTCATTTCGCCGCCCAGCAGTGGGTGCTGATCGTGCTTGCGCTCGGGACGGCCTTTCAGGCCGCCGGCGGTCCGTCCGCAGCCATCCTGCAGGTGACCGGCCATGAGGGTGACTATGTTCCCGTCATCGCCGGGAATGTCGTGCTGCGGCTGATCGGATTTCTCGTACTAATTCCCTGGCTCGGCGTGCTCGGCGCCGCGATTTCGGCCACTGTTTCGCTGGCGGTCGCCACCATCGCCCTCAACATCCTGTGCCGCCGCCGCACGGGCGTCGATCCTTCGATCCTTGTGCTTTCTCGCCGCTTGTTCTCGAAAGCCGAACCGTATCCGGTTCGTGTCGCAGACTCGAAGGACTAGAGGCCGTTCAGCTCACCAGCCCCAACGTCTCGCGCTGAGATTGAACAATGACGGAACTGATGGATACGCGATTGACGACAAGCCCCGTCGGCACTGCACCGGACTTCGACAGGCCGGCCGTAGCCCGTTGAATTGCCGCCGGAGCGGCGGCCCCGTCACGGACGACCACGACGATCAGATCGGCATGGGCCGCCAGCGTCCTCACGTCGGGTTGCGCAGCAAGGGATGACGCATCGACGACGATCAGATCGAACTCCTTGCGAATGTCGTCGGCAGGGAGCGCGCCTGTTTGCGTGCTGGCACTCAAGAGTACATTGACAGAGCGAAGGTCTGTCTTGGTGATGCCCTGCTCCTGCCGGTCGGCCGCGGCGGGCTTTACTGCAGGCAGATCCGATTGCAGCTCGATCAGAACGCTGAGCATCCCCTTGTTCAGGGCCGAACGATTGAGCGATCGCGCAACAGTGCTGCCTCCCGCGCCGTTCTCGATCGACATCACGAGGGCTACCTTGCCACCAGACCCCGGCAACTCGTCGATTTTCCCGATCAGCGAGCGCAGGTAGGCACTCAGATCGAGCTCGGCGGCTGCCGCAATCGGCTTTTGCCAGACGCTTCTGGTGAATTCTCGTGCCGGAAGATCGGGAATGCGGGCCCAGACCGGCAGCTTCAGCGGCAATTCGGGCTGGGGGGGGTAATGAGAGCTGGGGCAATTCGGGCTGGAGCGAAGGTGAATTTGCTCGGCGAACCTTCGGGGTGGGCTTCTCTAGAATGTTCTTGATGTCCGGTACGGCAACTACCGCCGTCGATATCAGTATCGAGGCAATCGCGAGCGCTGCGAGGAGCAACGTGAGCGGCGGCCGGGTCGGACGAAGCGGCGGAATGGCAAGCGAAGCGATCTTGGTCTGCGAGCTCTGCAGCAGGCGCTGCTCATTGGTGGTCTTGAACCGCGATAGAAACTGCTCGTAGATATTCCTGTTGGCTTCCGCATCGCGCTGCAGCTCCTGCAGTCTGACGAGCGCCTGGCCGTCGACCAGTATCTGCGATTCGACCGCCTTCAACTGATCTTCCAGCGATCTCTGCTGCTCGCGTTGGGCTTCATATTCGGACTTTGCAGTTTCGATGTTCTTCTTCCGCTCGATCTCAATCTGCCTGTTGAGATCGTTCAACTGGCTGTACGATATGACGAGGTCGGGATGGCGATCGCCGAACACCGCACGTTTCTGCGCGATCTGGTCATTGAGCGCCGACCGCTGAGCTCGCAGGGCACTCAATAGGTCCTGTCTGACCGGCCCATCGACATTCGCCTTTAGGTCGCGTTGCGCTTGCTCATAGCGGGCTTTTGCTTCTTCGGTACGAGCGCGAGCAGCAGAAACCTGCTGCGTCAGATCGGTAACGCGCAGTTGCTGGGTCGTGGCGTCCTTGCCCGCATTGACGATCCTGTGCTCGAGCTTGAAGGCGGCAACCGCATCTTCTGATGCCCTCAGCCGGTCGTTCAATGTCTTGAGGCGGCTACTGAGCCAGTCGGCTGCTTCGTCGGTCGCCTCGGTGCGGACACGGCCCTGGTTGGCGACGAACGCTTCAGCTATGGCGTTGGCGTAGTAAGCGGCTCGATCCGGTCGGTTGGAGGTGAATTTGAAGCCGATAACGTAAGTCAACCCGCGGCGGGAAATATCGAGCCGGTTACGGAATCTTTCGAGCAGACGCGTGGTGTCGGTTTGACCGCCGGCGATATCCTCGTCGTCTCGAACCTTAAGCTGTTCGATAAGCGGCCGCAGAAAACCGTCGGACTTGGCGATTTCAACCAGGCTCTGAAGCGCGGCCGCATCCTGACCGATACCCGGCAGCACGTCCTGATCCGTAGTCACGCGCTGCTCTCGAGGATCGACAACGACCAGCGCGGTGGCTGCATACCGAACCGGAATCAGCAACAGAGCGATGACGCCAATGGCGAAGATGGCCAGCGCGAGCATCACGATGCGTCGGCCGTTTTCCCGCAGAAAGGAAAGCGTGCCGGAGAGGGTTAGCAATCCCTTAACGCGTTCGGCGGATCCGGTGCCGGGCGGCGGGCGCGGAGCTTCCCACGACGCCGCCGTGGGCTCCGTCTCACCGGAACGTCTCGGGCCTGCGCGGCTACCGAACATCATGGGTTTTGACTCGAATTCAACTGGCAGACACTGTTCAGTGGCCCTGCCCCCAACGTAAATATCTATGGTTAATCGCCGGTTACCCTCTCTCGGCAACGCCATGACCAATTAGTTAACGAACTGGCTCTATGTTCCGCGCGGTGCAACGAGATCTCCCCAGTGAACGAGGTGTGCTGCATTAACCCCATTGTGCGCTGGCCGGTGTAGGACCGAGCAACGCGTGATAGGCATTGCGAAAATGGGGGGAAGAATCCCCACTCCCTCAACCGTTGAGGAATCCGTGTTCCGTTACCAGCCAAGCACAGAATTGCGCGAGGCACCGATACGATCGTCGGCAGCGTCACGTGATCGGTCAAACAGCATAAAGCCGAAGCGACGTGTCGTTCTGGTGCAGACCCAGGCGGAGAACGCCGGTGCTCAGGAGATCACAAGGCTGCTTGGTGCCGGCCTGACGGCGCGCGACTATGAGGTCTTCAATCTCTTCTTTTTCCGCAAATCAGATTCCTTCGACGAACCGCCGAACACGTTCTATTGCGCGCAGAACCGGCCAGGAGATCCGGTGGCGCTGTTGCGGATGCTGTGGAAGCTCGGCAGCCATATCAGGGCCATCAGACCCGATGTCGTCCTCACGTTCCAGCATTTTGGCAATGTGATCGGCGGAGGCGTATCGCGCCTCGTCAGTCGCGCTCCGGTTATTGCCAACCAGGTTTCATCCGCGATGTCGATGAGCTGGCCGGTCCGCGCCGCCGACATCGTCATGGGCAGCGTTGGCTTCTACAATTGCATAACGCTCAACTCGCGGGAGATGGAGCGCGAGTACGCGCGCTACCCCGCCCCTTATCGATCGCGCATGAAGCATGTCCCACACGGCTTCGACGACAAATCGCTCGATCTGCCGAAGGATATCGCGCGGCAACAGTTCAAACTGCCGCCCGATCGCGTGCTGCTCGGTTGTGCTGCAAGATTGCACCCTCACAAGCGGCTCGATGCGACGATACGTCTCTTAGGCAGCGAACCGTCCTGGCATCTTGCGCTGGCCGGTCAAGGCGCGGACGAGACACGGCTGAGGCTGTTGGCAGACGAGTTGAAAGTATCCGACAGATTGCATCTTGTCGGCGAGATTCCGCCGCGACGGATGGCGGACTTTCTCGCCTGTCTCGACGTATTCGTGTTCCCGACGCAAGCTGAAACCTTTGGCCTGGCCGCGGTTGAAGCTGCGAACGCAGGTGTTCCTTCGGTCGTGAACGATCTCCCCGTTTTGCGCGAGGTGCTGTCTTTTGAAGGAAGACCCACGGCGCTCTTTGTCGATGCCTCGGACAATGCGAAATTATCGGCCGCCGTTTCCACAATTCTAACGAACAAAACGTTGAGCGACGAACTGCGGCAAAACGCCAAAGGCCTGAGGTCGCGCTATTCGGTAGACACAATGGTCGAGGAATACGTCCAAATTCTCAGCCAGGCTGTTTGATCAGTACGCATTAGGCACATGGGCGCAGATGGGCCGGACATGATTATCGAATTTCGCTGCGAACGCGAGCATGCACGGCAGTGGATGTCCCGTGAGGCGCTGTCCGTCAACGGCCGGGATGTCCCGGTTCAAATCGCGTGGACGCCAACTGCGGAAGCTCGGCCTGCTGGCTTGGAGGCGCTGCTCGAGCTTGAACGGATGGTATTGCGGAGGGGCCAGCGCGGTGGCGCCGACAAACTGAAAGTCATCCCGGAACGGTCGCAGGCCCAGGCCGGCAGGGCCGACGTGATTGTCGATTTTACACGCGCCGCCCGGGATCCGGACTGCTCCGCCCGGCTATATCTCCGTCCGCTGTTTAATGGGGTACAAGGCGAAAACGCCGCGCTGGCAGCCATACTCGCGGGTGACTTGCCGACTATCGAAATCGTCAATGAACTCGACGGCACGGTCCTCGATCGCGGTCATCCGTCCGGAGAAATTGCAGTCGGCTTGAGCGGCGCGCTCGAAACAGTCATGGCGCGAACCCTGAGCATGCTTGCTGCGATTCTGTCAGGAGCGCCAAGAATAGTTCCGGAGCTGGCTTCGTCGGCCGGCAAAAGCGCCCCACGGCCGGCAGCCACATATGTTCTGCGCGGCCTGGCCTTGTCGATCGCGAAGGAAATATATCGCCTTTGCTGTTATGCGCCTCATTGGCACATCGGGTGGCGCTACAGCGAAAATGCCGACGTGTGGCGGACCGGAGATCTATCCGGGCCGGACTGGAAAGTGCTCGGGGATCCCGGAGATCACTTCTACGCGGACCCCTTTCCGGTCAAATGGAAGGAAAGGACATTCGTCTTCTTCGAAGATCTCGATCACAGGGTGGGCAAGGGTATCATTTCCGCGGTCGAGTTCGACCGCACTGGTCCGGTCGCAAACGTCGTCCCCGTGCTGGAAGAGCCCTGGCATCTGTCCTATCCGTTTCTGATTGAGGATAATGGCGAACTCTGGATGATCCCGGAAAGCACGGAGCATCGGGACGTCGCGATTTACAAATGCGTTCGGTTTCCGGACAAATGGGAGCGTCACTGCACGTTGCTGTCGGGGCTCGAATTGGCCGACGTGACCATCACGCGGCACAACGGCATGTACTATCTGTTCGGAGCCTGGCGCGACGGGACCGGAGGCTATTCCGACACATTGGCGATCTTTTATGCCGAGCAGCTCTTTGGACCCTGGTTGCCACATGCGAGCAATCCGGTTCTGATGGATCGCGCAAGTGCGCGGCCGGCGGGCAACTTTGTGACCATCAATGGAAGCTTGTGGCGGCCGGTCCAGGATTGCTCCGACGGATATGGCGCAGCGCTCGGTCTTGCGGAAGTTCTCGAACTGTCGCCGACCACATTCAGACAAGTCGTTCGGCACTCTCTCAAGCCAGGGCCTGCATGGCCGGGCAGGAAGTTGCACACACTGAACCGCTGCGGCCAGCTCGAGGTGATCGACGGATCGCGGGTTCAGCCGAAGTTCAAGGCTTTCGTAGACGGACCTGTATCGACCGTTTCGGCATCCTCCGGGAGTGACGCTGCTCGGCGGAAGCCGGCCCGATCGCGAAACGCCCCTAACAGCGTTCTGGCCGCCGATTAGTTTCGCGGTGGTCAGCGACCATCGCCGGTACGGTTCGCGCTTATCAAGTCAGCCAGATGTAAAAAGAAAGCCCGCGTCGTTGCGGGCTTTCGTTCTCCGCTACCAGCCGCGATAGCCGCCGCTACCGAAGCTGAAGGTGACACCTGGTCCCCCGCCGTAGTACGGCCGCTGATATCCATAGCTGTTGTAGTATGGGCGATAGTAGCCATGCCGGTGGTGGCCGTAGCGGTGATAGCCGTAGTGATGGTGATGACGGTGCATTCCGTAGTGATGATGGTGATGGCCCCTTCCCCGAGCGCTCAGATCGGTGGACTGACTCTCATAGCTGCCCGTCTTTGCTGCCGCCTGCCGATCCGCCGCATTTGTGGCCGCACTACCAATCAGCGCTGCAGCACCGACCGCCAACGTGATAGCTAACCTCTTCATGGTCGCACTCCATTTCGTGTGTGAAGTTCAATCCCATAAGGAGCGCCACGTTCCGGGCTGCGACATAATACCCAGCCGTTTAGCTGCGGTTCATCTCCATGAACAAATCCCTTTCGCGAAGTGGATGCAGGCAGTGGGCACGGCTCGAGGACCCAGAGTTGAGGTCAAGCGATGACATTCCCTGCGCTAGCCTACTGCTGTCGCACTTCACACCGGTGTCGTCCCTGCGAAAGCAGGACCCATAACCACAGACAATTGTTGTGGCGCGAGCAAGCGGTTGTAGAGGTGTAGGGTGGGCAAAGGCGCACTTGCGCCGTGCCCACCATCCAGCGCCGTGCTCGCGATGGTGGGCACGCTTCCGCCTTCGCTCGTTGAGCTACGGCGGACAAGTCGCTTTGCCCACCCTACAGCATCGCCGCGAGTCATGATTCAATTTTCAAACAGCATGAGGATGCGAGTCCGCGTTCTCGCGGCGCGTTGCGTCCGAGCTTTGCGTACCTTTCCACCCTCCT
>NZ_PSRR01000040.1 GCF_004296405.1 Bradyrhizobium sp. Leo170 | reverse complement strand
CACCGGTTTTCCGAAAAAGATCATGCTCAAACAAAGAGCTAAAGCGGGATGACGATTCGAAGAAAAGTCATCCCGCTTTGAACCCGGAATCTCGAAATTGCGGCGCGAGATTCCGGGTTCGATGCTGCGCATCGCCCCGGAATGACGATTGCTTGCTCACTGGCGAGGTGAGATCATTCGGCCGGTTCCGGAACGCGCGCCTTGCTCGCCGTCACCGGCGCTGCGGCGGGCGGTCGTGATCGGTCCCGATCCTCAGGAGGCAGGCCGAAGCCTTTGACGATGCCGAAGATCGCGGGGATCACGATCAGCGTCAGCAGGGTCGAGGAGACCATGCCGCCGATCATGGGGACTGCGATTCTCTGCATGATCTCGGACCCGGTGCCGGTGCTCCACATGATCGGCAGCAGGCCGGCCATGATCGCGACCACTGTCATCATCTTCGGCCGCACGCGCTCGACCGCGCCTTCCATGATGGCTTCGCGCAGGTCGCTCCGGGTCAACGCGCGACCCTCGGCGGCGCGACGCTGCCTGATCTCGGCCAGCGCCTGGTTGAGATAGATCAGCATCACGACGCCGGTCTCGGCGGCGACGCCGGCGAGCGCGATGAAGCCGACCGCGACCGCGACCGAGAGGTTGAAGCCGAGCCACCACATCAGCCAGAGGCCGCCGACCAGCGCAAACGGCAGCGACAGCATAACGATGACGGTCTCGGCGACCGAGCGGAAGTTGAGGTAGAGCAGCAGGAAGATGATCAGGAGGGTCGCCGGTACGACGATCTTCAACCGCGCCATCGCGCGTTCGAGATATTCGTACTGGCCGCTCCAAATCACATAATAGCCTGCCGGAAACTGGATGCTCGCCTGCACCGCGCGCTGCGCGTCGGCGACGTAGCCGCCAAGGTCGCGGTCGCGGATGTCGACATAGATGTAGGTCGCAAGCTGTCCGTTCTCGGTCCGGATCGAGGTCGGCCCACGCGCCGGCTGGATCGTCGCGACCTCGCCGAGCGGCACCGCGCCTCCCGCCGGCATCGGCACCAGGATGTCGCTTCCGATCGCTTTCGGATTGTCGCGGAGATCGCGGGGATAGCGCATGTTGACGGTGAAGCGCTGCCGGCCCTCGACCGTCGTCGTCACCGTCTGCCCGCCCAGTGCGGTCGCGATCGTATCCTGCACGTCCTGGACCGACATGCCGTAACGAGCCAGCGCCGTGCGGTCCGCGGTGATTTCGAGATAATAGCCGCCGATGCCGCGCTCGGCATAGGCCGACGACGTCCCCGGCACGGCTTTGAGCACCTGCTCGATCTGCCTGGCGAGACGATCGATCTCGACCAGGTCGGTGCCAACAACTTTCACGCCGATCGGCGTGCGGATGCCGGTCGAGAGCATGTCGATGCGAGCCTTGATCGGCATGGTCCAGGCGTTGGAGACACCAGGGAATTGCAACGCCTTGTCCATCTCCGCGATCAGGCTGTCGACCGTGACGCCCACCCGCCACTGTTCCTTCGGCTTCAGGTTGACGACGGTCTCGAACATCTCGGTCGGCGCCGGGTCGGTCGCGGTCGCCGCGCGTCCGGCCTTGCCGTAGACCGATGAAACTTCGGGGAAGGAGCGGATGATGCGGTCCTGCATCTGCATCAGCTCGGCGGCTTTGGTCACGGAGATGCCGGGCAGCGTCGTCGGCATGTAGAGCAGGGTGCCTTCATTCAGGTTCGGCATGAATTCCGTCCCGAGCTGTCGCGCCGGCCAGACCGTCACAGCGAGGACGGCGAGCGCAAGCAGAACGACGAGCATCTTGGCGCGCAATACGCCCTTGATGACGGGTCGATAGACCCAGATCAGGAAGCGGTTGATCGGATTTTTGTGCTCCGGAACGATCTTGCCGCGGACGAAGATCACCATCAGCGCCGGCACCAACGTGACCGACAGTAGCGCAGCGGCCGCCATCGCAAAGGTCTTGGTGAACGCGAGCGGGCTGAACAGCCGGCCCTCCTGGGATTCCAGCGTGAAGATCGGCATGAAGGAAACGGTGATGATCAACAGGCTGAAGAACAGCGCCGGACCCACTTCGGCGGCGGCGTCGATCAGGATCGAGACGCGCGACTGCCCGGGCCTGGCTCGCTCGAGATGCTTGTGGGCGTTCTCGATCATGACGATGGCGGCGTCCACCATGGCGCCGATCGCAATGGCGATGCCGCCGAGACTCATGATGTTGGAGCCGATGCCGAGCAGCTTCATCGCGCCGAACGCCATCAGCACGCCGACCGGCAGCATCAGGATCGCGACCAGCGCGCTGCGGACATGGAGCAGGAACGCGATGCAGACGAGGGCGACGACGAAGCTCTCCTCGAGCAGCGTGTGCTTCAGCGTATCGATGGCGGCGTTGATCAGGTTCGAGCGGTCGTAGACCGGCACGATCTCGACCGATTTCGGCAGGCTGGTCGCGATCTCCTTGAAGCGCTTCTTGACGTTCTCGATGACGTCGAGCGCGTTGACGCCGAAGCGCTGCAGCACGATGCCGCTGGCGACCTCGCCCTCGCCATTGAGCTCGGCGATGCCGCGCCGCTCGTCAGGGCCGAGCTCGACGCGGGCGACGTCGCGCAGCAGCACCGGCGTGCCGTTATTGGTCTTGAGAACGATATTGCCGAGGTCGTTGACATCCTTGATGTAGCCCTTGCCGCGGATGACGTATTCGAATTCCGACAGCTCGACGGTGCGGCCGCCGACATCGGCGTTGCTGGCGCGGATCGCCTCGCGCATCCTCTGCATGGTGATGCCGCGGTCGCGCATCCGCTGCGGATCGAGGATCACGTTGTACTGCTTGACGAAGCCGCCGATTCCAGCGACCTCCGCGACGCCCTCGGCCTTGGCGAGGGCGAATTTCAGATTCCAATCCTGAATCGTGCGGGTGTCGGCGAGGTTCAGCTCCTTCGACATCACCGCGTATTGGTAGACCCAGCCGACGCCCGTGGCGTCGGGTCCGATCGTCGGCGTCACGCCGGCCGGCAGGCGTGAGGCGGCGCCATTGAGGAATTCAAGCACGCGCGAGCGCGCCCAATAGATGTCGGTGCCGTCCTCGAAGATCACATAGACGAAGGAGACTCCGAAGAACGAGAAGCCGCGCACGACCTTCGACTTCGGCACCGTCAGCATCGCCGTTGTCAGCGGATAGGTGACCTGGTCCTCGATCACCTGCGGCGCCTGGCCCGGATATTCCGTGTAGACGATCACCTGGGTGTCGGAGAGGTCGGGAATGGCGTCGAGCGGCAGATGAAGGAGCGCATAGAGTCCTGCCGCCGCGGCGAAGCCGGTGCCGAACAGCACCAGCAAGAGGTTGCGTGCCGACCAGGTGATGACGCGGGCGATCATGGCCGTCCTCCCATGCCGCTGGTTGACGATGTCTCCTGCGCGCTGCCCGCCTTGGAAAAGCCCTTCAGTGCCGCCTTGAGGTTGCTCTCGGCGTCGATCAGGAAATTGGCCGAGGTCACGACCATGTCGTCTTCGCTGATGCCTTGCGTGATCTCGACATACCCGCCGCCGCGATGGCCGAGCTTGACCTCGCGCGGCTCGAACCGGCCGCCGCCCTTGTCGATGATGACGGTCTGCCGGTTGCCGGTGTCGAGCACGGAGCTGTCGGGCACCGCGAGCACGGGATCCTGGCTGCCGACCTCGATCTCCGCATCGACATACATGTCCGGAAGCAGCGCGAGGTCGGCATTGTCAAGCTCGATCCGGAGGCGGACCGTGCGGGTCTCGCGGTTCACCTGCGGATAGATCACGCTGACCTTGCCGGCGAAGATGCGGCCCGGAAAGCTGCGGGCGCGCACGGTGACGGGCTGGCCAACCGCCACGCCGCCGACATCGCGTTCCGCCACGTCGACGACGGCCCAAACGAGCGAGGTGTCGGCGACGCGGAACAGCACGTCGCCGGGCTGTGCGCGCATGCCCTCGATCGCATTGCGCTCCAGCACGATGCCGTCGCGCGGCGCCGACCATTCGATCACGATTGGCACAGCCTTGGTCTTTTCCATCGTCGCGATGGCGGACTCCGGCACGTCGAGATTCATCAGCCGCTGCCGGGAGCCCCGGCCATAGCTTTCGATCGTCGCCGTGGTCTTCGAGGTGATGGTTGCCAGATATTCGGCGGCGGCCGAGGAGACCGCGGGGCTGTAGATCTCCATCAGCGGCTGGCCTTTTGTCACCCGGCTGCCGGTGGTCACATCGGCGACCTTCTGCACATAGCTTTCGGCGCGCATGGCGATGACGGAGATGCGGCGCTCGTCGAGCTGGATCGTGCCCGGCGCGCGCACCAATGTGCTGACGATGTGGAGCATCACCGGTTCGGACTTGACTCCAGTGCGCTGGATCCGGCCCGGCGACAGCCTGATCGAGCCGTCGTCGGTCTCCTCGCCCTCGTAGACGGGGATGTAGTCCATCCCCATCGAGTCCTTCTTCGGTGTCGGCGACGTATCCGGCAACCCCATCGGGTTGCGGTAGTATTTGATCTTGCGGGTGCTCGCAGGCGTGCCGGTCTCGGCGGCGGCCGCGTGCGAGACGGTGTAACCCGCGAGCTTCGACGGAATGCCGCCGGCGAAAATGGCGATACCCGCCGCTGCGAAGGTCGCAGCGGCGGCGCCGATCACGATGGCGCGGGTCATTTCTGGGCCGTGACGACGAGCTTGTTTTCGACCGCGCCGGTTTCGCCCTGCACCTTGGCGCCGAGCGAAAGCTGCCAGCGGCCGGCCATGCCCAGAGTGGCCTTGAACTTGTACAATCCCGGCTCGCCGCCGGGCACGGCGGTGACCTTGGTCGCCATCTCCTGCATGCCGTCGGGCGCCATATCCAGCCGCGTGGCGAAGATCACTGCGTCCGGCACCGGCTTGCCGGTCTTCTTGTTGACCAGCCGAACCGCGATGATCTTGTCCGCTCCCGCTTGGACGGTCTGATCGACCAGTTGGAATTCGTAGTCCTTGATCTCGGCCCGCGCGGTGCCGATCGTGCCCAGTATGGCCATGCCGATGAGCGCCGCCGATATGGCGCGCCTGTGGTTGAACGATTTCATTTTTCCATTCCTCGATTGCTTTGGTCTGCCGCTCGCGCAGCACGTGTCATCCGCGCGGCGTCGCAAGCCACGCGGCAGCGTCCGGCGCCGTGACGCCGGTCAGGCCAAAGTTCGAGGGGGATGGTCGGGAGGTGGGCGCGCCAGCCCGTCCGCGATGATGTCGTTGAGCGGACGTAGCTGTTCGTCGAGCTGCCGGTTCACTTCCACCATGCTGGTCGATGGGCCAGCCAGCAGGACCTGCATCATGCAGATCGCAACCAGCGGACAATCCTGGCAAGCGGGGCTCTTCTGCTTGTCCGGGCAGCAGGGCATGTCCGCCATATCCATATCTGCCATGTCATGATCATCCGCCATCGGCGCCATCTGGACACCGGCGGACGACAGCAAATGCTCCGCCGCGGCCGGGGTGGCGAGCGGCGCCAGGGTCAGGCTTGCCGTCACCAGCAGCGCGACCAGGAGCTTGAGCAGTTGGCGGATGTCCATGAGTCAAGTTTCGCACAGGTGGGCGGCCGGCGGAAGGGGCTCTCTTGCGCGCGAACACCGTCATTCCGGGATGCGCCGCCAGGCGCAGACCCGGAATCCATTGGGCCGCATGCGTCGTGGTGAGATGGATTCCGGGTTCTCGCTGCGCGAGCCCCGGAATGACGGCGTGGCGAGGGGGCGGCTCTGCATGCCCAATATTTCGCCAAAGCGCTTGACCGCAAGGCAATTCGCGACGAAGTTTGGCCTCGCCGTGGAAATTCCTTCTCAGATCAGCCCAAATCCTGACCATTTCATTCCCGATTCGCGCCGGGCATGGCTGCGGCTCGCTGTTGCCGTGGTGATCGGCTCGCTCGGCAGCGTGGGCATGTGGTCGGTGGTGGTGGCGCTGCCGGTGGTGCAGGGGGATTTCGGCGCCACGCGAGGGACCGCGTCGCTCGCCTTTACCCTCGTCATGATCGGCTTCGGCTCGGGCGGGGTCTTGACCGGCAAGATCACCGATCGCTACGGCATCGTCACCGCCATCGGGCTCGGCATCGGCATCCTCGGGCTCGGCTATATCGGCGCCGGCTACTCGCCGTCGATCTGGTCGTTCATCCTGTTTCATTTCGCGATCGGGCTGTCGTCATCGGCAACCTTCGGGCCGTTGATGGCGGAAGCCTCGCATTGGTTTGAGCGCTATCGCGGGCTCGCGGTCGCGATTGCCGCCAGCGGCAACTACGTCGGCGGCACGATCTGGCCGCCGCTGGTGAATCTCGGCATGCAGCAGTTCGGCTGGCGCACCACGCATGTCGCGATCGGCATCTTCACCGCGGTTGCGATGACGGTCGCGCTGTTCGTGCTGCGGCGCCTGACGGGCGCGGCGAGCCGGCGCAGCCATCTCAATGCGCCGCCGCCACGCGTCAATGTGCGGCTCTCCACCAACGCGCTGACGGCGATGCTCTCGCTGGCCGCGGTCGCCTGCTGCGTGGCGATGGCGATGCCGCAGGTGCATATCGTCGCCTATTGCGGCGATCTCGGCTATGGCGTCGCGCGCGGTGCCGAGATGCTGTCCCTCATGCTCGGCTTCGGCATCATCAGCCGCATCGGCTCGGGCTTCCTCGCCGACCGGATCGGCGGCATCCGCACGCTCCTGCTCGGCTCGGTCGCGCAGGGCACGGCGCTGCTGTTCTATTTGTTCTTCGACAGCCTGACCTCGCTCTACATCATCTCGGCGATGTTCGGCCTGTTCCAGGGCGGCATCGTGCCGAGCTACGCCATCATCATCCGCGAGGCGATGCCGGCCGCGGAGGCCGCCACCCGCGTCGGCATCGTGATCTTCGCCTCCGTACTCGGCATGTCGCTCGGCGGGTATATTTCCGGCGTGATCTTCGATGCCACCGGCTCCTACGCCGCCGCCTTCGCCAACGGGCTCGCCTGGAACGCGCTCAACGTCACGATCATGCTGACGCTGCTGATCCGCGCGCGGCAGCGGCTGGCGATGGCGTAAGCCTGACGTCTTTCCGGATTTGATCGAGCGCAAAGCGCGGCGTCGGCAATCCGCTAGCTTTTCTCCATCAACCACGGAGAAGAGCCATGACACTCGATACCATCCTGGTCGTCATCGGCGTGACGGCGATGTTCCTGACCATCGCGGCGGCCATCGCCTGGGGCGACAAGCAGACCCGCAATCTGTGAAGCCGTGCGGCAGCTTGCCGCGTTCAGAATGTCGGCGGGGTGCAGGCGCTGATCACGTCGCAGGGCTTGCCGCCGACGCAGCGGAAGCGATGCGGGCGGCGGCTTTCGAAATAATAGGCGTCGCCGGGATTGAGGATGCGGCGCTCGTCATCGACGGTCACCTCGAGCTTGCCCGAGACCACGATGCCGCCTTCCTCGCCGTCATGCACCAGCGGCACGCGGCCGGTATCGCTGCCGGGCTCATAGCGCTCTTTCAGGATCTGCAGGCTCCGGCCGAACAGATTGTCACCGACCTGGCGATAGGAGATCGGCTTC
This sequence comes from Bradyrhizobium sp. Leo170, assembly GCF_004296405.1. Taxonomy (GTDB): domain Bacteria; phylum Pseudomonadota; class Alphaproteobacteria; order Rhizobiales; family Xanthobacteraceae; genus Bradyrhizobium. The sequence goes on along the minus strand of NZ_PSRR01000040.1, from coordinate 31,766 downwards.
TTGCCGATCTCGGTCAGTTCGTCGGAGCGATAGAACACCTTGCGGCGGCGCTCCGGCTCGAGCGCGAAGAATTCCGCCAGTCCCATCGGAATGCCGTCGAGGATGCGCTTCAACGCGCCGACGGATGGGTTCATCTGGTTGGACTCGATCAGCGAGATCGTCGAATTGGTGACGCCGGACCGCTTGGCGAGTTCGCGCTGCGACAGCTTCTGCTGCGCGCGAATGAATCGCAGCCGTCCACCGATATCGACGCTCATGGGAGAAGTCCTGTTGCAGGTGTTGCGGATCGCGCAAATATGCCGCGTCCGCCCCAATGAGATCAATGGGTTGCAGCAGGGCAGAAAAGGACTTGTTGCGCGTTTCGGAGCGTGTTCGGCTGCTGGTGTCAGCAGTGGAGCGACGCCGTGACCGTTCATCAGATTCCGAACACCATCAAGCTCGATTCGTTCTGGATGCCGTTCACGGCCAACCGGCAGTTCAAGGAGACGCCGCGGCTGTTCGCCTCCGCCGAGGGCATGTATTACACGAGCGTCGACGGGCGGAAGGTGATCGACGGCTCGGCCGGGCTCTGGTGCGTCAATGCCGGCCACGGCCGCAAGCAGATCGCCGCAGCGGTCGAGCGGCAATTGATGACGCTGGATTTCGCGCCGTCGTTCCAGATGGGCCATCCGATCGCGTTCGATTTCGCCGAGCGCCTGGCGGCGATCGCCCCGAAGGGATTGGATCGCGTCTTCTTCACCAATTCGGGCTCAGAGTCGGTCGATACCGCGCTGAAGATCGCGCTCGCCTATCACCGCGCCGCCGGCCAGCCGACCCGCACGCGCCTGATCGGCCGCGAGCGTGGCTATCACGGCGTCGGTTTTGGCGGCATGTCGGTCGGCGGCATGGTGGCCAACCGCCGCGCGTTTGCGACCCATCTGCCCGGCGTCGACCATATCCGCCATACCCATGATCTCGCCCGCAACGCGTTTGCCAAGGATCAGCCGCTTCATGGCGCTGAACTCGCCGACGACGTCGAGCGGCTGGTGGCGCTGCATGGCGCCGAGACCATTGCTGCCGTGATCGTCGAGCCGGTGCCGGGCTCGACTGCGGTGCTGCCGCCGCCGCAAGGCTATCTGCAGCGGCTGCGCGAATTGTGCGACAAGCACGGCATCCTCCTGATCTTCGACGAAGTTATCACCGGCTTCGGCCGACTCGGCACGCCGTTCGCGTCGCAGTTCTTCGGCGTGACGCCCGACCTGATGACGACCGCGAAGGGCATCACCAACGGCACCGTTCCCTGCGGCGCGGTGTTCGCCAGCCGCAAGATCTACGACGGGCTGATGACCGGGCCGGAAAGCCAGATCGAGCTGTTCCACGGCTACACGTATTCCGCGCATCCGGTGGCCTGTGCCGCCGGCCTTGCGACGCTCGACATCTACAAGGACGAAGGCTTGCTGACGCGCGGTGCTTCGCTCGCCGAGTACTGGCGCGATGCGCTGCATCAGCTCAAGGGCCTTCCGAACGTGATCGATATCCGCGACATTGGCCTGATGGGCGCTGTCGAAGTCGCTCCGCGCGACGGCGCGGTCGGCGCGCGCGGCTACGACCTGATGGTCGATTGTTTCAATCATGGCCTCTATTTGCGCCAGAGCGGCGACTCCGTTGCGATGTCGCCGCCTTTGATTGTCGAGCGCAGCCATATCGACGACATGGTGTCGATCCTCGGCGACGCCATCAAGCGAGTGGCCTGACCCTTGCTCCAGCCGTTGCGGAGATTATTTGCAGCGGCAAGTCATGCCGCGGCGGGAGCCTGAAAAGCGTGAAAGTCATTATCCTCGGCAGCGGCGTCATCGGCGTCACGTCGGCCTTTTATCTCGCGCGTGCCGGCCATGAGGTGACGGTTGTCGACCGGCAGCCGAAGCCTGCGCTGGAAACCTCCTTTGCCAATGCCGGCGAGGTCTCGCCTGGCTACTCTTCGCCCTGGGCCGGCCCTGGCGTGCCGATCAAGGCTATCAAATGGCTGTTGATGAAGCACGGTCCGCTGGTGGTCCGGCCGAAGCCAGATCCCGCGATGTGGATCTGGCTGTTGAAGATGCTGCGCAACTGCACCGCGGAGCGCTACGCGGTGAACAAGAGCCGGATGATCCCGATCGCGGAATATAGCCGCGACTGCCTGCGCGCGTTGCGCAACGAAATCGGCATCCGCTATGACGAGCGCTCCCGCGGCACGCTGCAATTGTTCCGCTACGCCTCCCAGCTCGACCACACCGCCGGCGACATCGCGGTGCTCAAGCAATATGGCGTTCCTTTCGAGGTGCTCGATCGCGAGGGCTGCATTGCCGTCGAGCCGGCGCTATCAGCCGTGAAGGACAAGATCGCCGGCGGGCTGCGGCTGCCGCAGGACGAGACCGGCGATTGCCACATGTTCACGCAGGCGCTGGCGGTTGAGGCGGAAAAGCTCGGCGTGCGTTTCGAATTCAACGTCGCCATCGATGGCGTGATCGCGGATGCCTCGCGCGTCACCGGCGTTGCGACCAGCAAGGGCGTGCTGCAGGCCGACGCCTATGTCGTCGCGCTCGGAAGCTGGTCGCCGCGCCTGCTCAGGCCGCTCGGCATTTCGCTGCCGGTCTATCCGGTGAAGGGCTATTCGATCACGGTGCCGATCGTGGATGCCAGCGGTGCGCCGGAATCGACTGTTATGGACGAGAGCTACAAGGTCGCAATCACCCGGCTCGGCGACCGCATCCGCGTCGGCGGCACCGCGGAGATATCAGGCTATTCCGACAAGCTCTATGCCGCGCGTCGCGCGACGCTCGATCATTCGGTGACGGATCTGTTTCCGCGCGGTGGCGATCTTGCCAAGGCGACGTTCTGGAGCGGCTTGCGGCCGATGACGCCTGACGGACCGCCGGTGATCGGCGCGACAAGGTACGGCAATCTCCATCTCAACAGCGGCCATGGCACGCTCGGCTGGACCATGGCCTGCGGGTCGGGCAGGGTGCTTGCGGACCTCTTGTCCGGACGCAAGCCGGAGATCGATGTGAGCGAGCTGTCGATCGCGCGCTACGATCACCGGTTCGGGTGAGTTGCTCGCTGCCGTAGGGTGGGCAAAGCGACTTGCGTGCCGTGACCCGTCCACGAACGACGGCGGAAGCGTGCCCACCATTCACGAGCGGAGTGCCTGATGGTGGGCACGGCGCTGTGCGCCTTTGCCCACCCTACGCCTGTGTCATTGCGAGCGCAGCGAAGCGATCCATAGCGCCGCTTGTGGAGACGTGGATTGCTTCGCTTCGCTCGCAATGACGGTGTGCGCGGTCAGCGCTTGCGCTTCGCAGCCTTCTTCACCGGCTTTGGTTTTGGCGCCGCCGTCTCGCGCGCCCGTTGCACCCGCAGCCCGTCAATGAACACATCCAACAGCCGCAGCACGGTCGATTGCCAGCCTGCCTGGTCGTGCATGTAGCAGAGGCCGATCAGGGCGCGCAGGACGTCCTCGGCGCTGATGTCGGCGCGGATCTCGCCGGCGGCGACGGCGCGCGCAAGCAGCGCGGCGATCGCCTTGGTCAGTCGGTCGAGCGAGTAGGCGTGGAGCTCGGGGGAGCCGTGGGCGACCAGCGCCAGCGCGGCCGCCATGCCCTTCTTGGTGGCGACGAACTGGACGTTGGCGTGCAGCCAATGCCGCAGCGCTTCGACCGGGTCCGCCTCATCGTTCAATTGCTCCGCGAGATCGCCGAGCTGATCCACCTCGCGCCGATACACCGCTTCATACAATGCCTCGCGAGTCGGAAAGTGACGGTAGAGCGTTCCGATGCCGACGCCGGCGTGCCGCGCCACAGCCTCCAGGCTGGCCTCGGGGCCGCCGGCGCTGAACACGGCTTTCGCCGCTTCCAGCACGCGCTCCCGGTTGCGCACGGCATCCGCGCGTGGCTTGCGAACTAATCCTGCGAACTGACTGGCCATCAGATTTGTGATCACCCCTCCCTTGTAAAACGGAGGACGCCTCCGTATATGCGATGAGTACCCGGCCTGCAAAGGTCCGCCGATCGACACATTGGCGGCCGCCGGCGGCGCGTTACCACTGTAACAATTTCACCATAGCACTGATCGGAGCCCTGCATGAATTTCTCCATCAGCCTCACCGTGAATGGTGTGCGGCGGGAGATCGAGCTCGACGACCCCCGCGTCACGCTGCTCGATCTCTTGCGCGAGCGTCTTGATCTGACCGGCACCAAGAAGGGGTGCGACCGCGGCCAATGCGGCGCCTGCACCGTCCTGGTCGACGGGCGGCGCATCAATTCCTGCCTCGCCTTGGCGGTGAGCCAGGACGGCGCCGACATCCTCACCATCGAAGGTGTCGCGCATGGCGACCAGCTCCATCCGGTGCAGGCCGCTTTCATCGCCCATGACGCCTTCCAATGCGGCTTCTGCACGCCCGGCCAGGTCATGAGCGGCATCGGACTGATCACCGAAGGTCAGGCCGGCGATGATCCCGAGCGCGTGCGCGAAGGCATGAGCGGCAATCTCTGCCGCTGCGGCGCCTATGCCGGCATCACGGAAGCCGTACTTGAAGCCCAGAATACTCTCGCGAATTCCGATCAGAGGCGTTCCGCATGATGAACTTCGATTACGTCAGGCCCTTAACCGTCGCCGAGGCGGTCGCGGCCGCATCCGAGAAAGGCGCGACTTATCTCGCGTCCGGCACCAATCTGCTCGACCTCATGAAAGGCGGCGTCTGCCATCCGAGCCGGCTGGTCGATGTCACGCGCCTGCCGGGGCTCGACCGCGTCGAATATCTTGCCGACGGCGGCGTCCGGATCGGCGCGCTGGTCCGAAATGCCGACCTCGCGCACGATGCGGAGTTCGCTCGCGCTTTTCCGTCCGTGGCCGAAGCGCTGTTGTCGGGAGCTTCCGCGCAGCTTCGCAACGCAGCGACTGTCGGAGGCAACGTGCTGCAGCGGACGCGATGTGCCTATTTCTACGACGCCCCCAGCGCCTGCAACAAGCGCTGGCCCGGCGCAGGCTGCGACGCGCGTCATGGCGAGAACCGCCTGCATGCTGTGCTAGGCTGGAGCGAAGCCTGTATCGCCACGCATCCTTCCGATTTCTGCGTGCCGCTGGTTGCGCTCGACGCGGTCGTGGAGATCGAAGGCAAGAGCGGGCGGCGCGAGGTGGCGCTCGAGGCGCTGCACCGCCTGCCCGGCGATACGCCGCAGCGGGAGACTTTGCTCGAGCGCGGCGACCTGATCGTCGCGCTGCGGCTGCCGGCTGAGGCCCGTGGCTTTGCCGCGCATGCACGCTACATCAAGGTTCGCGAGCGTACCTCTTATGCATTCGCGGTCGTGTCCGCCGCCGCAAGCCTGCGGATCGAGCAAGGTACGATCCGTGAAGCACGGCTCGCGCTCGGCGGCGTCGCGGCAAAGCCTTGGCGTGCGCGGGCGGCGGAGCAGGTTCTTGCCGGCGCCGCGCCCGATGCTGCCGGCTTCCGCGAGGCGGCACGCATCGCGCTCGCCGATGCAAAGCCGTCCGGCGACAACGCGTTCAAGATCGAACTCGCAGAGCGTATCGTGGTGCGGGCGCTGACGCTCGCCACCGCGGGCACACCGGCGCGCATTCCCGCGCTTCCCGGTTCTCCCTTCTCATCAGGAGTGCGCCATGTCGCTTGAGCTCACCCGCGATCCCGCCCATCTCAGGCACGGCTCGAACATCGGCCAGCCGCTGACCCGCCGCGACGGCGTCCTCAAGGTCAAGGGTCAAGCCCGCTATGCCGCCGACAATCACCCCCCGGCAATGCTCTATGCCGTGATCGCCGTCTCCACCATCGCGCGCGGCCGTGTGACCTCCCTCGATGTCGATGCCGCCAAGCGCTATCCCGGGGTCGTCGACGTGATGACGCCCTCGCACAAGCCGCCGCTTGCCGAAGACCCGGACGGCAAGCCCAATCCTTTCGCGTTCAAGATGGAGCTCCTGCAGAACGACGAGGTGCGCTACGCGAACCAGGCGATCGCGGTCGTGATTGCCGAGACGCTGGAAGCTGCCACCGAAGGCGCGGCACTGCTGTCGCCGCAATATCACATCGAGCCCGCGCGGGTCGGCCTTGACGGCGCGGAGAGCTATGCGCCGCCAGTGGTCGGTATCGGCAATCCGGCCGAGGTCCGGCACGGCGATGTCGACGTCGCGCTCGCCGGTGCATCGAACCGCATCGAGGCGACGTATGAAACGCCGGCGCAGTACCACAATGCGATGGAGCCGCACGCGATGGTCGCGTCTTGGGACGGCGACAAGCTTTCGATCGATACGCCGAGCCAGGGCATGGCGATGGCACAGATGCGGCTCGGTGGACTGCTCGGCATTCCGCCTGTTAATATCCACATCCGCAGCCCGTTCCTCGGCGGTGGTTTCGGTTCGAAGGGCCTGGTCTCCGGGCCGCAAGTGCTGGGCATCATGGCCGCCAAGCTGGTGGGACGTCCGGTCAAGCTCGTGCTGCGCCGTGACCAGATGTACGGTCCGGTCGGCCATCGCCCGCCCACCCGGCAGACGCTGCGCATCGGCACCGATGGCGAGGGCCGGCTGACGGCGATCGATCACCACGCGAAGGTCACGACCAGCACCTTCGATGATTTCTACGAGCCGGCCGCCGACGCCTCGCACACGCGCTATGCAAGCCCCGCGATCAAGACCTCGCATGAAGCGGTGCGTGTCGATACCGGCACGCCGCTGTTCATGCGCGCGCCGGGAGAGGCGACCGGGTCGATCGCGCTCGAGAGCGCGATCGACGAGATCGCCGTGGCCTGTGGCATGGACCCGCTCGACTTCCGCCTCAAGAACTACGCCGAGGTCGAGCCGATCTCCGGCAAGCCGTTTTCATCGAAGGCGCTGCGGCAGTGCTATGCCAAGGGCGCCGAACGCTTCGGCTGGGCAGGGCGTCCGCTCGCGCCGCGGCAGATGCGCGACGATGATGGCTTCCTGGTCGGCTGGGGCATGGGCACAGCGACCTTTCCGGCGCTGATGTTCCAGGCGCAGGCGCGCGCCGTGATCCGCAGCGACGGCTCGGGCGTGATGGAGAGCGGCGCACATGACATGGGGCAGGGCGCCTGGACCGCGCTGGCCCAGATCGCGGCCGACGGACTCGGGCTCGGCATCGACCAGGTCGAGTTCCGGTCGGGCACGTCGGATTTGCCGGACGCGGGCATTGCCGGCGGCTCGGCCCATACCGCAACTGCCGGTGCTGCGATCCACAATGCCGGCGCGGCGGTGATCGCAAAGCTTGCCGATCTCGCGACCAATGACGAGCACTCGCCGCTGTTCGGCGCTGGCAATGCCGGTGTGATCGCGCGCGAAGGGCGGCTGTTCCGCCGCGACGATGAGGCGCGCAGCGAGAGCTATGCCGACATCCTCACGCGCGCCGGCGTCGCCGAGATCGAGGCCAGCGGCGGCGGTGCGGCTGATCCGGCGGCGCAGTCGAGCTACGCCATGCACGCCCATGGCGCTGTTTTCGCGGAGGTGAAGGTCGATCCCGAACTCGGCCAGGTCCGCGTCACGCGTCTGGTCGGCGCCTTTGCCGCCGGCCGCATCATCAATCCGCGGCTAGTCCAGAGCCAGCTCTTTGGCGGCATGATCTGGGGCGTATCGTTCGCGCTGCACGAGGAAGCCGTCATGGACCACCGCTCCGGCCGGATCCTGAACGCGAACCTCGCCGAATACCACATCCCTGTGAACGCCGATGTGCCGTCGCTCGATGTGCTGACCGTCGACGAGCACGATCCGCATGTGAATGCACTCGGGATCAAGGGCGTCGGCGAGATCGGCGTCACCGGCAGCGCCGGTGCGGTCGCCAACGCGGTCTGGCACGCCACCGGCGTTCGCGTCCGCCGCTTCCCGATCCGGATCGATGATCTCCTGACGCGGCTCTAGAATTGGGCAGCGTCAGCGTCCCCCGAACACCGCAGGCCGCCGCTCGATGAAGGACTGAATGCCTTCGCGGGCGTCGGCGCTGTTCAGGACGCGTTCGCGGATCGATGGGATAAAGGCGATCGCGGCGGCCTCGCCGCCCTCGATATATTTCGCGGCTGCTTCCTTGGTTGCCTGGATGCCGAGCGGCGCGTTGCGCGCGATCGTCGCGGCAAGCTCCATCGCGCGGGCGATCTGCTGACCCGCCGGCACCACCTCCTGCACCAGGCCGATCTCGCGGGCGCGCTGCGCCGTGAATTCGTCGCACAGGAACAGGTGATACATCGCATTGCCCCACCCGGTGCGCGACAGGAAGCGGAAATGCGCGCCGCCCAGCGGAGCGATCCCGCGCTTTGCTTCCATCTGGCAGAACCGGCTGTCATCGGCGGCAACGACGATGTCGCCCGCCAGCATCAGCTCGATGCCGATCGTGAACACGATGCCCTGCACGGCTGTGACGATCGGCTTCCTGCAGCGCTTGGAAAGACCGAACGCGTCGACATTGCCTTCCTTGAGATTGCGCTTCTCGGCGGTGGGGCCGAAGAATTTCGGCATGTCGAGACCGGCGGTGAAATCCTTGCCTTCGGCGCAGATGACGCCGACCCAATAGGCGTCGTTGTTGTGCAGCTCGGTCAGCGCGTTGGAGAGCTGCTCCATCATCGCCGGCGAGAAGGCGTTCTTTTTGGCCGGGTTGTCGATGACGATCTTGAAGATGTGGTCGTGTGCTTCAGTCCGAATGCTGCCTGGCGTGGTCATATTCCCTCCCTTTCGTTGTCAGGATTCGTCATCGCGCCACTCTCGTCCGGTTGGTTGCTATGACACCTGACATAGCCGCATATCTGGCTATGTCAAGTGTCATAGTCTAGTCTGGTTTGACGAAATCCGAGGGACGCCGATGACGTCAGGTACGAGAGCAAAGATGGTGGCGGGGGCGGCCGACCTCCTGAGCCGGCGCGGCGTCAACGCCACCAGCATGCGCGAGGTGGTGCGCCATACCGGCACGCCGCGCGGCTCGATCAGCCATCATTTTCCGCGCGGCAAGCAGCAGTTGATCGAAGACGCGATCGTCTTTGCCGGCGCACAGGTGAGCAAGCCGCTGGACCATCTGACGCGCGAGCGCGGCGCGATCGATGGCCTGCGCGCCTTCATCGCACTGTGGCGGCAAACGCTTGAGCGGAGCAAATTTCAGGCCGGCTGTCCGGTGCTGGCCGTGGCGGTCGAGCAATATGTCTCTGATGCGATGGACAATGCGGGAGCGCCGGACGAAGCCGCGCAACGTCACTTGCTCGATCTCGCCGACGGCGTGTTCGCGGAGTGGCAGCGGATCATGATCGCCGCGTTACGCCGCGACGGTGTGGCGCCGGCCCGCGCGCGGCGGCTGGCCGCACTGGTCGTCGCTTCCGTCGAGGGAACGCTCGCGATGTGCCGCGCGGCGCGCAACGCGCAGCCACTCGACGATGTCAGGCAGGAACTTGAAGCGATGCTGTCGGCGGCGATATCGGGCTGAGCTGAGCAGCCTGTGCGTCAGAACTTCGGTTCTGATTGGATCAGAACCGAAGTTCTGATTTCTCGTTTTGACGCGTTTTCTTCACGCGAACCGGTGTCCACTTCGCTCGAAAACGCTCTACCCTTCCGCCATCGCTTCGCTCCAGGCGTGGAACGGCTCGGTGGCGCCGCTGTTGGTGGCGCCGTCGCGCAGCACCACGCTGGGGCAGGCGAATTTCAGCGGCATCGTCTGCATGCGCGCTTCCTCATAGTCGAACCGTGCGCGCAGCGCCTCGCGCGCTACTGCCGGCAGCCGCACGTCGCCGATCACGATCGCGCCTTCGCTGGCATCGATCCTGGGCTGGTGGATGGCTGCATCGAGGTCCATGCCGTAATCCATCACGAAGGAAAGAAGTTGCGTCACCGCCGGCAGGATCCGCCGGCCGCCGGAGGCCCCGACTGCGAGGCGCCGGCCGTCAGCAGCCTGCGCCACGACCGGCGTGTAGTTGGTCAGGCAGCGCTTGCCGGGCGCCAGCGAGTTCGGCGTGCCCGGCGTCGGATCGAACCACATGATGCCGTTGTTCATGGTGATGCCGGTTTGCGGCGTCACGAATTTCGAGCCGAAGGTCGACAGCAGCGTTTGCGTCACTGCTGCCATGTTGCCGTCGCGGTCCACGACGGAGAAATGCGTGGTGCAGGCAGGCGCGACCGCTTCCGCACCGAGCGAGCGGCGGCCGTCGGCATCGCCCATGCCCTGCAGGCGTTCGCGATAGGCGGTCTGCAGCGCCTGCGCGTAAGCCGTGTAGGCGGCGGCATCCGGGGAGGGCGAGGGCTGCACGCTCTGCTGCAGCAGGCGCAGCGTATGCGCGAGTGTCGGCCCGGCGGTCAGTTCGGGCGCCGCATAGACGTAGCCGCCGCGATAGGAGATGCGCAGCGGCTCGCGAACGTGAGCGCGGAACGCGGCCAGATCCTCGACCGATAATGCGCCGCCGCTCTCGCTGATATCGGCGGCGATGCTGCGCGCCAGGCCACCCTCATAGAAATCGCGCGGTCCTTCGGAGGCAAGCTGCGCCATGGTCGCCTTCAGCCGGTCCTGCGGCAGCCGCACCACCGACTTGATACCCCATTGCGCATTTGGCGGCAGGCCGTCGTGCAGATAGGCAGTCGCGCTCGCCGGATAGCGGCGGAGATCGGCGGCCGAGCTTGCGATCATCAGCGTGGTCCACCAGTCGACCAACAGGCCTTCGCCGGCGAGGTCGACGCTTGGCTTGAGCAAGTCCTTCCACGGCAATTTGGCATGGCGGCGATGCGCCTCCTCCATGCCTGCCACCACGCCGGGCACCGCGACCGAGCCGGGGCCATGCAGGTTGCGGTCGTCCTTCACCCGCGCCCAGGGAAAGAGGTCGGAGGCGGTGCCGTCGCCGGTCAGCGGATAGTCCTCGATGCGAAGGCTGTTCGGCGCCCGCATGCCGTAGTCGATCACCTCGTAGCGGTTTTCGCGGGCGCGGTAGAGCACCATCGCGCCGCCGCCGCCGATCCCGCTCATCCAGGGCTCCACCACGCCGAGCGCAAAGGTGGTCGCGACCACGGCATCGACGCAATCGCCACCCGCCGCCAGCACGGCCGCGCCGACCTCGGCGGCTCTTCGCGACTGCGAAGCGACGATGCCGCCCTTGGAGGTGACGGCCGGTTTGCGGATCTGCTGGGCGTTGGAGAACTGGTCGGACATTGCGGTGTTCGGGCCTTCTCGGAGGGAACGGATCGAGGTGGCCTAGCATGCCGGGCACCGCAGGTTAAGGCAACCAGCCGCCAGATCGGAGGTTCACGCCGAATCCGCATAGGTGGTAAAGTGTCTATTCCTTCTCGCTTCAATCGGTCCGCATCGAGGAGATCGGGTCGCTGCATGGAAAACTGTCTTCCAGCGCGACGTCGAGCCAATAGTCGAGGCGTTGCTCGATCCGTTGGCGCTGCTTCCGGAAGAAGTTCTTCTTGGGTTCAGTGCCCACCGAGCCGACGGCGTTCGTGATGGTCATGATCGTTCTCCATGCTTGATCGTTGATGCAGGCCTTCGTCATTCCGACCATTTCGAGTTCAGGATGACGTCGCAGAAGTTGACCCGGTGGTAGGTCGGGTCGCGCAGCGCCAGCACGTCCGCCTTGACGTTGCCGAAGGTCGTCTCCGGCTTCTTGATCGTCCCGGCAGCAAACGCATCGATGATGCCGTTCTTGAAGTCGTGGCCGCGCGGATGGTGGGCGCAGACCTCATGGCGCTGTGCGGCGGTGAAGGAGTCGAATTCCAGACCCAGCACGTCCATCTCGACGCCGGCCGTCACCAGCGCCACTACCGGCCGCTTGTGCTTCGGGATATCAGGCGTGGTGTGCAGCGCGATCGCGTCCCAGACGTCCTCGACATCGCGCTCATTGATGCGATGGGCGCGGAGGAATTTTGCGGCGGCATTGGCGCCGTCGACCTCGAAGCGCTCGTTGGTGCTGGCATAGGGCGCCTGCAAGCCCATGTCGTGGAACATCGCGCCGACATAAAGCAGTTCATGGTTGACCTTCAGCCCGGCGCGCTGCCCGGCCAGCGCGCCGAACAGGAAGACGCGGTTGGAATGGTGGTAGAGCAGTTCCGATTCGGTGTCGCGAACCAGTTCGTCGACTTCTCGCGCAAGCTTGCTGTCGGGAATGGTGATACCGGCAATGATCTTCGTCATGACCTGATCTCCTTATGGTCTTGGTGGATTGCTCCCCGACTAACTGATGCTTTGCGTGGGCACGAACAACGATGCCGATCCCTGCGAAACCGTCAAAACACCGCGCTTTTCTGCCGATGGCGTTCGTGCAGGAAGCACCTGGCTGAAATGCATGGCCGGCTGGCAGGATTCCATGCATAGTCGTCGTGCGCATCCACGCGCGGGAACTGGATTGTTGGTCGATGAAGGCGGTCGCGCTGGCGATCTTTCCGGGAGTGCAGGCGCTCGATGTCGCAGGTCCGCTCGACGTTTTTATCGAGACGAATGGTTTCGTGGGAACGGATCGCGGCTACCGCCTCACGCTGATCGGCGCCGAACGGCAGCCGTACCGGGCGTCAAACGGGATGTCGATCACGCCGGAGATGACATTTGCCGATGCGGAGCAGGCGTTCGATCTCGCGCTGGTCGCCGGCGGACCGGAGCTTCCGACCATGCCGCCGGATCCGCGGCTTGTCGACTGGCTCGGCAAGATCGCCTCGCGCTCCCCACAATATGGCTCGATCTGCACCGGTGCGTTTGCGCTCGGCCACGCCGGCCTGATCGACGGCAAGACGGTGACGACACATTGGCAGAATGCGCCCAGTCTCGCCCGGCAGTTCCCGAAGGCGAAGGTCGAGTTTGACCGCATCTATCTGCGTGACGGGCCGCTGCTGACCTCGGCGGGCGTCACTGCGGGAATCGACCTCGCGCTCGCGATCGTACAGGATGATCATGGGCCGGAAGTCGCTCTCGCGGTCGCCAAGCGGCTCGTCGTCGTGGCGCAGCGGCAGGGCGGGCAGTCCCGGTTCAGTCCCTATCTCGTGCCGCCGGCCGAGAAGGATTCGCCGATCGCGCGCGTGCACGCCCATGTGATGGCGCATTTGCGCGAGGCGAACGGTGTCGATGTGCTGGCGCAGGTCGCCGGAATGAGCGTGCGCAGTTTTGCCCGCGCGTTCAAGCGCGAGACCAATGTGACGCCGGCCGAATTCGTCGAAAGCGCGCGCATCGATGCCGCGCGCAACCGCCTCGAAGGTTCCGACCTTCCGCTGAAAGTGGTCGCGCATGAAAGCGGCTTCAGCAGCGCCGAACATATGCGCGTCGTGTTCGTCAAGCGCCTTGGGATCACGCCGAGCCAGTTCCGCGCGAGTTTTCGCAAAGTCTGACGCGGCCCCGTTCCGCGCGCGTTCGCAACCAATGCGGAAGATTGTCCCGAAATCCGTGCGAATCCGAAAGAGTCCGCAGGCTCTGGAAAGATACGCTTCCCGATGCACGGTATCGCAACCGTCAAGGACGGCCCGGAAACGCTGGTGCCGTCGACCAAGACAAGGATGGCACGAATGCTCAAGTCCACGCGCCCCGAATTGCAGAGCCCGACCGACCTGAAAGCCGAAGCGACTCGCGATATCTCAGCAGCGCTCAGCGGCCTCTTGGCCGATGTGTTCGCGCTCTATGTCAAGACCAAGAACTTCCACTGGCACATGTCGGGCCGCCACTTCCGCGATTACCATCTTCTGCTCGACGAGCAATCCGACCAGATCTTCGCGATGACCGATCCGATCGCCGAACGCGCGCGCAAGATCGGCGGCACCACGATCCGCTCGATCGGTCAAATCTCGCGCCAGCAGCGCATCCTCGACAACGATGCAGACTATGTCGATCCGCAGGACATGCTGGCTGAATTGCTGAGCGACAATCTGCAGCTAACGCGGGAAATGCGTCAGGTTCACAATGTCTGTGACGAATATGGCGACGTCGCCACGGCGAGCCTGCTGGAAAACTGGCTCGACGAAACCGAACGCCGGAGCTGGTTCCTCTACGAGACCATCAGGGGACGCTCGAACGCGTGACCTGAGCCGCGCAACCCGAGGCGAATCCAACGCCAAACCCGAGCTGAGGTGATCATGGCCGCCAATGGTGCTTTCATCGAACGGGCCGGCCTGAACTGGCGGGGTGGCCGCGCGAGTTCATCGTCGCGGGCGGTGGCGGAGGAGACCGCCATTGCGCTGACCTTCGACGGATCGACCTATGCCGTGATGATGGCGACGCCCGCCGATCTGAAGGATTTCGGCATTGGCTTCGCCGTGACCGAGGGCATCGTTGCCCGCGCCGACGAGATCAGGAGCCTTGATCTGATCGAGACTGATCTCGGCATCGAGGTCCGGATCTGGCTTGCAGAAAATCGGACCGCGGCCCTGTTCGCGCGGCGGCGTGCCTCCGTGGGCCCCGTCGGCTGCGGGCTTTGCGGCATCGAAAGCCTGGTGCAGGCGAGGCGCGCGGTTCCCAGGGTGAAGAAGGGCGCGACGTTCGATGCACGCGATCTCTTGGAGGCCATGCGCGCGCTTCCCTCCTTGCAAGACCTCAATCAGAGAACCCGCGCCGTGCACGCGGCCGCTTTCTGGCAAGCCGATGGCGGCGTCGGCCCCGTGCGCGAGGATGTCGGCCGCCACAATGCGCTCGACAAGCTTGCCGGCGCGCTGATCCGTCACAACAGGTCGGTTGCGAACGGCGCCGTTCTGCTCACGAGCCGCATCTCGGTCGAGATGGTGCAGAAGACGGCCATGATCGGCGCGCCCGTCATCGTCGCCGTTTCCGCGCCGACGACGCTCGCGATCAAGACCGCTGACGAAGCCGGGATCACCTTGATCGCGGTTGCGCGCGATGACGGCTACGAAGTGTTCACGCATCCAGATCGTATCGTCTTCGCACAGGGAGTGCACCGGCGTCCGGTTGAGACGGGCGATGGCTTTGCGACGGCGTGAATGCCGCCGCGGCATCGGTCCAAGTAAGTAATGAGATAACGGAATCGCGGCCGCACGCGCCGATGCGTTCGCGTGGTTTGCGCGCGCGTCCTTCTGCGGCGGCGCTCGCTCGTTCTTGCTCGTGACGACAGAGAGTTGATGAAGATTGCGGCGGCGCAGTCCTGCCATGCAATTCCGTAAAAGACGTTCGTTTCAGGAAGCCTGAACGCGGCACCGAACGTAGCCTTATTGTGAGGCGTCAATGCTTGTTTTCCGAACCGCGCGCAAAGAGAGGCTGCGATGAATGACCTCCGCAAGGAAACCGACAGTCTTGGTGAAGTCGATGTCCCCGCCGACAAGCTCTGGGGCGCCCAGACCCAGCGCTCGCTCGAGCACTTCAGTATCGGCAAGGACCTGATGCCGCGCGAGATGATCCAGTCGTATGCAATCCTGAAAAAGGCGGCCGCGAACGCCAATCATGCCGGCAAGCGGCTCGATACCAAGGTCCACAAGCTGATCGTCCATGTCTGCGACGAGATCCTGCAGGGCCAGCATCACGACATGTTTCCGCTGCATGTCTGGATGACCGGCAGCGGCACGCAATTCAACATGAACGTCAACGAGGTGATCTCGAACCGATGCTGCCAGCTCGCGGGAACGCCGCTCGGCAGCAAGCATCCGGTTCATCCGAACGATCACGTCAACATGTCGCAATCGTCGAACGACAGTTTTCCTTCCGCCATGTACATCGCGGCCGCCGTCAACGTGACGCAGCGCCTTGTTCCCGCGGTGAAGGCCCTGCACGATGCGATCGATGCCAAGGCCACGCAGTGGGACGACGTCGTCAAGATCGGCCGCACCCACATGCAGGATGCGACGCCGCTGACGCTCGGCCAGGAATGGTCGGGCTATGCCGGCATGCTCGCCGATGACCTTGCGCGGATCGAGGACGCGCTCAAGGGCGTGTTCCGGCTCGCGCTTGGCGGCACCGCGGTGGGCACCGGCATCAATGCGGCGCCTGGCTTCGCCGAGGCGGTCGCCGCCGAGATCGCACGCCTCACCGAACTGCCCTTCGTCAGCGCGCCGAACAAATTCACCGTGCAGGGCGCGCATGATGCGCTGGTGCAGCTTTCCGGCACGCTGCGCACGCTTGCGGTGTCGCTCTATAAGATCGGCAACGACATCCGCCTGATGTCCTGCGGCCCGCGCGCCGGCTTTGCCGAACTGATGATTCCCGAGAACGAGCCGGGCTCCTCGATCATGCCGGGCAAGGTCAACCCGACCCAGGCCGAGGCGCTGACGATGATCGCGGTGCAGGTGATGGCGAACGACGTCGCGGTCGGGTTCGGCGGAGCCAGCGGCTATCTGGAGATGAACGTCTACAAGCCGCTGATGATCCACAACATCGCCCAGTCGATCACGATCCTGACCGACGGCTGCACGAATTTCCGCAGGTTCCTGGTCGAGGGCACCAAGCCGAACCAGAAGAAGATCAAGGAATATGTCGAGCGCTCGCTGATGCTGGTCACCGCGCTCGCGCCCGTGATCGGCTACGACAAGGCCTCGGCGATCGCGCACTATGCCATGGACAACGATCTCACGCTGAAAGCGGCGGCGCTGAAGCTCGGCTTCGTCAGCGAGTCGGAGTTCGACCGCATCGTCGATCCCGCCAAGATGGTCAAGCCCTATGTGGCCCAGGGCAATGCGCCGGTCAAAGCCGGCACACCGACACGCTGAAGGAGCACAGCATGATCAGATGCGTCAGGTTATGGACCGGTGAGGACAGCAATTCGCATTTCGAGGAAGGGCTCATCGATCTTGAACCCGGCCAGCGCGGCGACTGGCTCAGCAGCAAGGTCGACGTCGTCACCATCTCCTTCCAGGAGACGGCATCGGGCGGCGCGTTCGCCTGGCACACCGCGCCGATCCGCCAACTGGTGATCACGCTCTCCGGAACGCTCGATTTCCAGACCCGCGACGGCGAGCATTTCCTGTTGCATCCCGGCGACATCCTGCTGGCGGAAGACACCGTCGGCTCCGGGCATAGCTGGAAGCTGACCGACGATTCATCCTGGCGCCGCGCCTATGTGGTGCTGCACCCTGGCGCGCATGTGCCGTTCCGCACCAAGGAGCACCAGCCGGCCTCGGCGTGAGCCGTTCAGGACAGCGACATCCAACCAGCAAGGAGACATCCATGCAGAGCACCCCCACTGGTGAACCGGACGTCGTCCTCATCGGCGCAGGCATCATGAGCGCTACGGTAGGCGTCTTCCTCAAGGAACTGGAGCCACAGCTCACCATCTCGATGTTCGAGGTCCTGGAGGATTGCGGGCTGGAAAGCTCGGATGCCTGGAACAATGCCGGCACCGGGCACGCCGCCAATTGCGAGATGAACTACACGCCGGAGCGTGCGGACGGCAGCATCGACATTTCCAAGGCGCTGCAGGTCAACGTCGAATTCGACCTGTCGCGGCAGTTCTGGTCCTACCTGGTCGGCAAGGGCGCGATTTCGGATCCGCGCTCCTTCATTCACCCGGTTCCGCATATGAGCTTCGTGTCGGGCGCCGACAATGTCGGCTTCCTCAACAAGCGCTTCAAGGCGATGTCGGCCCATCATTGCTATGAGGGCATGGAGTATACCGAGGATCCGAAGCAAATCGCTGACTGGGTGCCGCTGGTGATGGAAGGCCGCAGTGGCGACGATCCGGTCGCTGCAACACGGATCATCACCGGCACCGATGTCGACTACGGGTCGCTGACCCATCATCTGGTTCATCATCTCGTCAGCCAGCCCGGCTGCGCTGTCCACTACAAGAGCGTCGTCACCGATCTCGTCCACGATCAGGACGGTCGTTGGCAGATCGAGGTTCGCGATACCGACACCGGCGAGAAGCGGTCGGTCAAGGCGAAGTTCGTGTTCATCGGCGCCGGCGGCGGCGCGCTTCCGCTCTTGCAGAAATCCGGTATTCCGGAAGGCCACGGCTATGGCGGCTTCCCCGTCTCGGGAATCTGGCTGCGCTGCGACGATCCCGCGGTCAACAAGCGTCACCACGCCAAGGTCTATGGCAAGGCCGCGGTCGGCTCGCCGCCAATGTCGGTGCCGCATCTCGACACCCGCGTCATCGGCGGGCAGCACTCGCTCCTGTTCGGTCCCTATGCCGGCTTCTCGAGCAAGTTCCTCAAGCACGGATCGCGGCTCGATTTGTTCGAGTCGATCCGGCCCGCCAACGTCGAACCGCTGCTTGCGGTGGCGCGCGACAATTTCGATCTGACCGAATATCTGATCGGGCAGGTGCTGCAATCCGAAAGCCATCGCCTGGCGACGCTCGACCAGTATTTTCCGAATGTCGATCCGAAGGACTGGCGATTGCAGGTCGCCGGCCAGCGCGTCCAGATCATCAAGCCTGACGTCAAGCGCGGCGGACTGCTCGAATTCGGCACCGAACTGGTCGGTGCTGCGGATCATTCGCTGGTCGCGCTGCTCGGCGCTTCGCCGGGCGCCTCGACCGCAGCCTTCATCGCCATCAGCGTGCTGGAGAAGTGCTTTGCCGACGAGCTCACGGCGAATGCCTGGCTGCCCAAGCTGAAGCAGATCATCCCCTCCTACGGCATATCGCTGATCGATGATGCGGATTTCTGCCGGCGCATTCGTGCGATGACCGCCCAGGTTCTGAAGGTCGACAACATTCCACCGCCAGCCGCCACGCCGACGTCGGCAGCGCAGCGAGCTTGAGAGGACAGGAGACTTTCGATGGACGTCACGGCACTTCTTCTGTCGCGATTGCAGTTTGCGTTCACCATCTCGTTTCACATTATCTTTCCCTCGTTCACGATCGGCCTTGCCGCCTGGCTGACCGTTCTCGAAGCGATGCACATGCGTACCGGCAAACAGGTGTACCGGACGCTGTTCGAGTTCTGGCTCAAGATCTTCGGCGTCGCCTTCGGCATGGGCGTGGTGTCGGGCGTGGTCATGGGGTTCCAGTTCGGCACCAACTGGAGCGTGCTGGCCAAGATGTCGGGACCGATCCAGGGGCCGCTGCTCTCTTACGAGACATTCACTGCCTTCATGCTGGAGGCCAGCTTCTTCGGTATCCTCATCTTCGGCCGCAATCGCGTGCCGCCATGGTTCTATCTGTTCTCGACCGCCATGGTGGCGTTGGGGACGACGCTTTCGGCGTTCTGGATCATGGTCAACAATAGTTGGATGCAGGCGCCGGTCGGCTATGTCATGGAGAAAGGACAGTTCGCCCCCGACGACTGGGTCGCGATCCTCTTCAATCGCGTGGTCTGGGTGCGCTTTCCGCACATGCTGTTGGCATCCTTCCTGACCGGCGCGTTCTGTGTGGCGGCGACGGGCGCGTGGTACCTGCTGCGGCGGACCTATTACGCCGAGGCGCGGGTCATGCTGCGCATGGGCCTTTCGCTTGCGGCGGTGCTGCTTCCGATCCAGCTCTTCATCGGACATCTCGTCGGCGATTACGTCCACGATTATCAGCCGGCGAAATTCGCCGCGATCGAGGCCCGCTGGCATGACGAGCAGCCAGCCTCCGAGGTGCTGATCGCGATCCCCGATCCGAGTACGGAGTCCAACAAATACGCGATCAGCATTCCCGTGCTCGGCAGCATCATCGGCAGCATGAGCCTGACGTCGAAGGAAGTCGGGCTGACGACATTTCCACCGCAGGACCGGCCGCCGGTGATCATCCCGTTCTTCACCTTCCGCATCATGGTCGGCTGCGGTCTCCTGATGCTGGGACTGGCCTGGCTCGGGACCTATCTCGAGCTCAAGCATCGCCTCGAGCGCAGCCGCCTGCTGCTCTGGGGCATCTTCCTCAGCTTTCCGCTGCCATGGATTGCGATCCTCACCGGCTGGTACACCGCGGAAGTCGGCCGTCAGCCCTGGACCGTCTATGGCGTGCTGCGCACGGCTGATGCGATGACGCCGTTCCTCACCGCGTCCGCCGCCTTGACCACGCTGATCCTGTTCGTCCTGGTCTATGCGTTCATCTTTTCGTTCGGCACCTACTACATCTATCGGCTGCTGCGTGCCGGCCCGGCCGGAATTCCGACCACGGAGCCGCGCGAAGCTGCGCCGAACCGGCCAATGTCGATGGCGGACCAGCCCTCGGTCGCCGCGCGCAGCTATATCAGTGCGGGAGAATAGACATGGTGATGTTCTGGGTTGCGCTGCTCGCTATCAGTATCCTGATCTATCTCTTGCTCGATGGATTCGATCTCGGCGTCGGCATGCTGTTCGGCCTGGCGAAGAACGAGAAGGATCGAAACGAAATGCTGCATACCGTCGCGCCGGTCTGGGATGGCAACGAGACCTGGCTCGTCGTCGCGGGCGTGATTCTGTGGGGCGCCTTTCCCGCGGCCTATTCGATACTGCTCTCCGCCTTCTATATCCCCGTCATCGTCATGCTGCTGGGGTTGATCCTGCGCGGCGTAGCATTCGAGTTCCGCAACAAGACGCTGGCCTCGCGCTGGGTGTGGGACCTGTCCTTTTCCGGCGGCTCATTTGCCGCAAGCTTCATGCAAGGCGTGATGGTCGGAGGGCTGGTCGAAGGACTGCAATTCACCAATGGCGAATATTCCGGCGGCGCGCTTGGGTGGCTGAGCGGATTTTCGGTGCTGTGCGGTATCGGCCTTTGCCTTGGATACGCGCTGCTCGGAGCCTGCTGGCTGGTGAGGAAGAGCGAGGGGTCCGTTCGCGCCACCGCGCGCCGCCAGATCCCGATCCTTGCGATCGCGGTGCTGGTGTTCCTGGTCGTCGTCTTTGCCCATGCGCTCATCGAGAATCTTCCGATCCTGCAGCGGTGGACGGAAAGGCCGTATCTGTTCGTGTTTCCGGCGATCGGCGCCGGCGCGGCGCTGGTGCTTGCCACCAGCATCCTGCGCCATGACGATTACTGGCCGTTCCACATGGTGGTGACGATCTTCGTTACCGCCTTTGGGACACTGGCGCTGTCGTTCTGGCCCTACATGATCCCCTCCGTCATCACGATCGAGGAGGCGGCCGCGCCGCATTCCAGCCTCGCCTTCATGTTCTGGGGCGAGGGCCTGTTCGTGTTCCCACTCATGCTGCTCTACATCGTGATCGGCTACCGCGTGTTCCGTGGCAAGGTCGGTCCCATGACCGATCATTACTGATGCGGCATGACCTCGATCGAAACCAGCGGGCAGCCTGCCCGATGTGCGTAGGTGAGGCAGATGACCAGGGCGGCATCGCTCCTGATTGATTGGACTGCGAGGCGGCTGCCTGACGCAAGACGGCTCGCCGACCGGCTGCAGGTCCCGGCGTCGGCGCTGCTGTTTGGCTTGCGCCTTTGGGCCGGCGTTTGTCTCGCCCTCTATCTCAGCTTCTGGCTTCAGCTCGAGAATCCATCCTGGGCGGGCGCGTCGGCGGCCATCGTCAGCCAGCCGCACCTCGGAGCTGCGCTGCGCAAGGGCTGGTTTCGCCTGATCGGGACGGTGATCGGCGCTGTGGCGATTGTGGTGCTGGCGGCGCTCTTTCCGCAACAGCGCGTCGGATTCCTGCTTGGATTGGCGCTTTGGGGCGCAGGCTGCGCCTTCATGGCGACGCTGCTGCGCAATTTCGCGTCCTATTCGGCAGCGCTCGCCGGCTTCACGGCGGCGATCGTCGCAATCGACTTGCTCGGCGCCACCGGCGGCGCGAATGGCGAGGTCTTCACGCTTGCAGTGAGCCGCGCCAGCGAGATCTGCGTCGGCATCGTGTGCGCGGGCCTGGTGATGACGATGACGGATTTCGGCGATGCGCCAAGCCGGCTGGCAAAGGAGATGGCCGCACTGGCGACGGAAATCCTGGCTCAGCTCGTCGCGACGTTGTCGGGAAGGCGAGAGGGGCCGGAAGAATCCCGCCGGATCGGCTCCGGTCTGGCGCAACGGATCGGCGCTCTCGATCCCGTCATGGATGAGGCAGGCGGCGAGTCCTACGAGGTTCGCTATCACATGCGGGAATTAGAGTCGGCATCGACCGCTCTTCTCCGCGCGATGTCCGCATGGCGACGGGTGGCCGTCCATCTTGATCTGCTGCCAAGCGAACAGGGGCGGCATGAGATCGGCCAGATCGCGCGCAGCTTTCCGCCCGACCTGACGGTTCTGTCCTCCGGCGCTGCGACGACCGCACAGGTCAATCCGGCGCCTTTGCGCATGTCATGTGCCGCCGCAGTGCGTGGATTGCTCGCCATCCGATGTGCGACGCCGTCGGTCAAGCTGATCGCCGATGAGGCGGCGCGGTCGCTGCTTGCGCTTCGAAAAGCGCTCGGCGGCTTGCTGGTGCTGACTGATCCCACACAGCCCGTTCGGGCGCAGCGGCGTGCAAGGCTTCCAGTTCCGGACTATGCGCCTTCGGTTCTCAACGCGGCGCGGGCGTTCATCGCGATTGCCGCGGTCGAAATGCTCTGGATCGTGACGGCGTGGCCGAACGGCGCGTTTGCCATCGCCTTCGCGGCGATCGCGCTCACCCTGTTTTCGGCCCGGCCCGATCAGGCCTATGCCATCACCATGCTGTTCATGGTCGGCGCCGCCATCACCGCCGTGCTCGCGGCCATCGCCAACTTCGCGCTTTTGCCGCAGATGACATCCTTCGCCGGCCTCTGTCTTGTGATCGGGCTTGTCCTCATTCCGGCCGGTGCGTTGATGACCCAACCCTGGCTGCCGCCGGTCTTCATCGCGCTGGTCGCGACTTTCATTCCGCTGCTCGGGCCGGCGAACCAGATGACCTACAACACGCTCGCCTTCTATAATGTCGCGCTGGCGATCTTCGTGGGACTTGCGTCGGCTGCGCTTGCATTCCGTATGGTGCCGCCGGTATCGGCGGAGCTCCGTGTCCGCCGCCTGCTGGGGCGGACGCTGCGGGAGTTGCGGCGGCTTGCCACCAACCGACTCCAACTGACATCGCAAGCGTGGGAAGGACGGATCTACAACTACCTGCAGGCGCTTCCCGAGCAAACCGAGCCGGCGGCACGCTCCGATCTTCTGTCGGCCCTGGTGGTGGGCAATGCCATCATCCGGCTTCGCCCCGTCGCCGGCCGCTTCGATCTCGATCAGGAATTCTCCGTTGCACTGGATGCGGTCGCGCAAGCCGACATCGCGACTGCGATCGAGCGCCTCGCCGACTTCGACGGGGAGCTTGCCGCGGTCGCGCGCACGACGCCGGGATTGCCCGTCAGGGAGCGGGCGCGCGGCAGCATCCTCGTGCTGTCGGAAACGCTCGCACAGCACAAGACCTATTTCGAAACATCGCCGCCATGAGCTTTTCCGAGATCAATCTGTTTGGCGTCTATGTCGCCCCCATTTCGTTGCTGATGGTGGCGGCCTGGCTTATCCTGGTCGTGCTGCGGCGGATGGTGGCGCGTCTTGGCCTGCTGCGCCATGTCTGGCATCCGGCGCTGTTCGTGCTCGCGATTTATATTATTCTGCTTTCATGCGTGGTTCTGGTGGTAGCTGAGATATAGCGATGTCTGAAGTTCAGACGCGATTGGCTGGCGACCCGGGCGATCGGAAAGCTCTGCCGCGCCCTTCGGCAAGCGGGGCGAGCCGCAAAATGTCGCTCAGTTCCGTGATCCCGGTACTGCTCACGCTGGGCGCTGTCGCGGTGGCAGCGTTGTTCGGCTGGTTCGCGTGGGATGTCTATATGGGGCGGCCGTGGACCCGCGACGGCATGGTGCGGGCTTATGTGGTGACCGTCGCGCCGGAGATTGCCGGGCGGATCGTCAAGCTGCCGGTCGCCGACAACCAGATGGTGCACAAGGGCGACGTGCTGTTCGAGATCGAACCGGCCGATTACCAGATCGCGTTGGACGCTGCCCGCGCCCAGGTCGCGCGCGACCAGGCCGCGCTCGACTACGCGCGTGCCAACGAAGGACGGCAGGCGACGCTGCGCGGAGAAGGCTGGGTCTCGAAGGACGTCTTCCAGCAATCGGCAAGCTCGCTGCATCAACTGCAAGCCGCCGTTGCCGCGGATCAGACCGCGGTCGCCAAGGCGGAGCTCAATCTCAGCCGTGTCACCGTTCGCTCACCCGTCAATGGCTATGTGACGAATCTGCTGGCCCAGCGCGGCGACTACGCCAATATCGGCCAAAACCTGGTCTCGCTGGTCGACTCCGATTCCTTCTGGGTCGACGGCTATTTTGAGGAGACGAGCCTTGGAAGGATTCGCGACAATGATCCGACGACAATCCGCTTGATGGGCTACAGCCAACTTATCCGTGGTTATGTCGGCGGGGTCGCGCGCGGCATCACTGTCGTCAATGCGCAGCCGGGGCAGGGCGGGCTCGCTTCGGTCAACCCGATCTTCACCTGGGTGCGGCTGGCGCAGCGCATACCCGTGCATATTCACATCGACCAGGTGCCTGATGGAGTGCGCCTCGTCGCCGGCACGACCGCCAGTGTGGAGGTCGGCCGCTAGAGCGTGATGACTTTTCTTCGAATCGTCATCCCGCTCTAGCTCTTTGTTTGAGCATGATCTTTTTCGGAAAACCGGTCTCCACTTTTCCGGATCATGCTCTAGCCTCTTCCGCAGTTGGCCCTTCGATCCCGATCGGCTATTTTGTCGCAGGCATGGCAGCAGCGCCGCCGGGGCATGGTTGCGTCCTGTTCCCGGCATCCCCGTAGAATTGCGGAGGTTCCCCTGATGTGTTCTAACGTCAGGGGCCAGCGATACCCGGAAAATCAGTTTTGAATCCGAAACATCCGTCTGCTGCCGTCCGGTGGAGTTTTCATACGGCCATTGCATGCGGAGATAGCGCATGAAGCCGTTTGCGTCGCCTTACGATCTGACGAACGGCCAGGAGTCAGTCGTCTTCGTCGTCGACGATGACGAGAGCGTACGACGGGCGCTTGCCAACTTGTTCCAATCGGTGGGCCTACAGGTGCAGGAGTTCGGCTCCGCTGCGGAACTGCTGCACAGCAAGCTGCCTGATGTCGCGAGTTGCCTGGTGCTGGACATCCGGCTGCCGGGGTTGAGCGGGCTCGATCTCCAGCTCGAATTGGCCAGGGCGGACGTCCACATTCCCATCATCTTCATGACCGGTCACGGCGACATTCCGATGAGCGTCCGGGCCATGAAGGGCGGGGCAGTCGACTTCCTGACCAAGCCGTTCCGCGATCAGGATATGCTCGATTCCGTGATGACGGCGATCAAGCGCGATCGCGAAAGGCGCGAGGCGGAGAAAGCCGTTACGGGCCTGCGAGAACATTTCGAGACCTTGACCGAACGTGAACGCGAAGTGCTCGCTTTGGTGGCTGCGGGCCTCATGAACAAGCAGATTGCGGCGCAGATCGGTGTTGCCGAGATCACCGTCAAAATCCATCGTGGCCGCGTCATGAAGAAGATGGGCGCAAAATCGCTGGCCGATCTGGTCAGGATGGCCGAAATGATCGGGATTCGTCGCCGATAGGTGTGGGCGAGAAACCTAAGTATGATTCCCCGCTGTATCGATAGAGCGCATTTTACCATTACCAGTGCACGATCCGGGGAAGCGGGTACCGGCTTTTCCGCGCGACAAACGGGGAGGGTTTGCGCGCAGATCGTGTCCCAGACAACATCTAGGGCGGGCTGACGGTTCCTGGAAAAGTCATCGCGCGCTAGCGGAAGCTTTATCCCCGTTTCCCCGAAGGACAGCGATCTTGCCGACAACACCGATGATTTCCATCATCGACGACGACGCGTCCGTCCGTACCGCGACCGACAATCTGCTGAGGTCCCTGGGTTATGGCGTTCTCACGTTCGGGTCGGCTGACGAATTTCTGCAGTCGGATGTGCTCGACCTGACCTCCTGCGTGATCGCCGACGTCAATATGCCCGGCACCAACGGCGTCGAGCTCCTGCTTCGCCTGCGCGCCAGGGGCACGCAGATACCTTTCATCTTTATCACGGCTTTTCCCGAGGCGGCCGTGTCCGCCCGGGCCGCAAGCGCCGGTGCAGTCTGTCTCTTGACCAAGCCGTTCGAGACAGACAATCTGATTCAAAGCCTTGAGCAGGCCCTGCAGGGGCGTGGTGGGCAAGGTCCGGACCAGTAAGGTCCTGAATTCTTCGGCCGGCGGGCTTTCCCGACCCCGGTCGGTCGGTAGGCGGGACAGGTCCCGACTGATCACCAAAACCGCAGCTCGGCCGCCCTTCACGGCTCGTCCAGTCCTGCCACACGGAAATTCAACGGGTCTTGAGTTGGAAGAACTCCTGAGCGACCGTAAGCAGGTATACCACGATCGGGCGGCATAAGGAGCATTCGGCATGTATCCGGGCCAGCGTAGCAGCGAAACACGTGCGCCGGTCTTGTCCGTCGATGCGCCGCGCGGCCCTTCAGATTGGCGTTTGGGACTGACCGATATCGATCAGACGCCTTGGGTGACGTTCTCCCGTTATGCGATTGCGATCTTGTCGGTTACTGCAGCTCTATTCGCCTCCAAGGCCGCGGTCGAGTACCTGAACATCGAACCGTACGTATCGCTGTTTCTATGCGCGATCATGTTTGCGGCCTGGTTTGGGGGCCTCGGCCCGGGCTTGGTGTCGACCGCGCTTGCCGGTTTGGCGTTCGAGTATTTTGTGACGACTCCGACCCATTCGTTCGAGATCGATGTTCATCAGATCCCGCGCGTGAGCTTGTTCTTGATCACGGCGCTGTTCGTCAACTGGATCAGTGCGGCGCAGAGAAAGGCGACGAGATCGCTGGAGCTTTCCCGCCGCGACCTCTTGGCCGCGCTCGATGAGCAGAAGCGGACCGAGGCCCGGCTGCTGCGGAGCGAAATGTACCTGGCCGAAGCTCAGCGGCTGAGCCGGACCGGCAGTTTCGGCTGGAAGGTGGCGACCGGCGAGATCAGTTGGTCGGAGGAGACGTTTCGGATCTTTGAATGCGATCCGGCGACAACGCCGACACTGGAGTTCGTTCTGCAGCGTATGCATCCCGAAGATCGGGATTTCGTGCAGCAATTGCTCGAGGAGGCGTCCCGGGATGGCGTGGATTTCGGTCATGATGCCAGGCTGGTGATGCCGAACGGCGCGGTGAAGCATATCCGAACCTTGGCCCATGCGGTGACGGACGGTCCTGATGGCATCGAGTACATCGGTGCGGTGACCGACGTCACGGCCGCCAAGCAGGCCGAGGCCGCGCTCAACGACGCGCAGGCGGACCTCGCGCACGCCACGCGCGTGATCTCGCTCGGCGAGTTGACATCCTCCATCGCCCACGAGGTGAACCAGCCGCTGGCCGCGATCATGTCCAACGGCGAAGCCTGCCTGCGCTGGCTCGATCGCGGCGCGGCGGGCATGGAGCATGCGCGGCGCTCGGTGGAATGGATCGTCAAGGATGTCAGCCGGGCGGCCGACGTGATCGGGCGCGTTAAAGCGCTGGCACGCAAGACCGATACCGAGCGGGCGCTTCTTGACATCAACGAGGTCGTCAACGAAGCCCGCGTGCTGATGCGGCGCGAGCTCACGAGCAAGCAGATCACGCTGCGCACGGAGCTCGCGGCCGATCCGCTGATCGTCCGGGCCGACCGCGTTCAATTGCAGCAGGTCGTCATGAACCTGGTGATGAATGGCGTCGAGGCGATGCAGCCGGTCACGGATCGGCCGCGCGAATTGCTGATCCGATCGCAGCGCAGTTTCGACGCCGATCAGGCCATCCTGATCATGGCGGACTGCGGCGTCGGTTTCTCCGACGAGAACGCCGAGCGGCTGTTCAATGCGTTCTTCACCACCAAGTCGACCGGCCTTGGCTTGGGATTGTCGATCTGCCGCTCGATCGTCGAGGCCCATGGCGGAAAGCTGTCCGCCACCCGCAATGCCGGGCCCGGCGCGACCTTCCAGTTCACCCTGCCTCTCCATGAGGATGTCGGGCGGGCGCAATAAGCCTGCCCGACTGAGCTCATGCCTTCGGCAAGATGCCCAGGTTCATGCCTTGGGCATGATACCCGGGCTGTTGTCGGGCCACTTCGCAATCGTCGCTTCGTCGATGTTGAGATGCTGCGCCACCAGCTTGGGCGGCGTATGCG
Source organism: Bradyrhizobium sp. Leo170 (assembly GCF_004296405.1). Taxonomy (GTDB): domain Bacteria; phylum Pseudomonadota; class Alphaproteobacteria; order Rhizobiales; family Xanthobacteraceae; genus Bradyrhizobium. The sequence goes on along the minus strand of NZ_PSRR01000040.1, from coordinate 3,869 downwards.
TGAGCCAGTTCGTCAGCGAGACTTCCTCATAGCGAGGCGCGCGGAACACGCCGACGAATTGCAGGTCGGTGTCGCCGACGTTCTCGACATAGTGGCCGTAGTTTCGCTTGACGTAGCCGATGTCGCCGGCGTTGAAGTCCATCGTCAGCGCATTGGGGCCGGTGTTGAACACCGTCATCCGGCCCTTGCCCTTGATGTAGTATTGCCACTCGTCGGCGTTCGGGTGCCAGTGCATCTCGCGGACCGCGCCCGGTTTGAGCGTGACCAGCGCCGACGCCACGGTCGTTGAAACATTGAAGTTGGTGCTGTCGGCAACGTGAATCGTGCCGGCATCGGACTGCTTGAGCGGACGCGAGCCTTCCAGCGAGAAGATGAAGGGATGCGGTGGCATCTCCGCATTCCTGCTCATCGCAGCGCGGTCGGCGGCGAGGTCGCCGGGCACGGTGCCCTGGAATATCCAGAGGTTGTGCAGCGGAATGTTCGCGAAGCTCTCGACGGGAACGCCGAAATTCTTGGCGAGCACTTCGGGCGGCGTATGGGCCATCCAGTCTGACAACAGCAGCGTATTGAATTCGTCGGCGTGGCCGTCATCGAAGCAGATCACGAATTCGCATCCGTCTGGTCCGAGACCCTGCAGCGAGTGCGCCGTGCCGGCCGGGAAATACCAGAGGTCGCCCGCCTTGACGTCGCCGACATAAGGACGCCCCTGCGCATCGAGAACGGTCACGCGGCAGGTGCCATAGGTCATGATCGCCCACTCGGCGGCCTGATGCCAATGCAGCTCGCGGATGCCGCCGGCGGCGAGGCGCATGTTCACGCCGGATATCTCCGTCGAGATCGCGAAATCGTCGACCGTGACCTGCCGTGCCCAACCGCCGTTCTGGATGCGTCTCGCCGCATTGTTGAAGGACGCCCAGGTCGTGGGCAGGCCGCCAACGTCGGTCGCGGGCGGAGTGAATGCGGATGGAAACTGTTTTGCAATGGCCGGATTCTGCGGACCGGGATCGGTCAGACTTCCAGGCGACTTGGCATTGATGGCGCCCTGAGGCGGCTCGTCCGGGTTACCGAAGCTTGCAGCATGCGCGGATGCGGTCATTGCGGCTCCGACAGCCGACGCCGCCAGAAGATCTCGTCGCGAGAACATGGATTGAGACTCCAGAAAGAGAAGATCAGACCGGCATAGATCCGCTCATCAGCGGACCGTTCGTCGACAGTTAAACAGGCGATCCTCGTTTCACTTCCGTAATGACACGCGTTTTTCCGGAATGCACTGCCGTGATGACAGATGACGCGCAGTTGCGTGAGCACGATGCGCAAGCTCTTCACGCGGCGGGCGGTGCGATTGCGCAAATCCGGCCTCGTTTTGGAAAGACATCTGTTGGACGGCTCTCCTTTACTCAGTCGATCCCGCCCATTTTCAAAGGCCTTTGCCAATGACCGTTCGCAAATCCATCCGTCCCTATCATCAGCCGGCCGGCGGGTGGGGAGCGCTCAAGGCGCTGAGCGAGCATCTGATCGAGCAGCGCGTTCCGATAAAGGGCGCAACGACGCTGAGCCGGATGAACCAGCCCGAAGGATTCGACTGTCCGGGCTGCGCCTGGCCGGATCCGAAGCATACCTCGTCGTTCGAATTCTGCGAGAACGGCGCCAAGGCGGTTGCGTGGGAAGCGACGGCGAAGCGCTGCACGCCGGAGTTCTTCGCCGAGCACTCCGTCACCGAGTTGTCCGGCTGGAGCGATTACGATCTCGAAATGGTCGGTCGGCTCACCCATCCGATGGTCTATGACCGGGCATCGGATCATTACCGTCCGGTAAGCTGGGACGATGCCTTCGCGATCATCGGCCGTCACCTCAACGCGCTGCCCGACCCTGATATGGCGGAGTTCTACACCTCAGGTCGCACGTCGAACGAAGCCGCGTTCCTCTATCAGCTTTTCGCCCGCGAATACGGCACCAACAATTTTCCTGATTGTTCGAACATGTGCCATGAGGCAACCAGCGTCGGCCTGCCGCAGTCGCTTGGGGCGGGGAAAGGCACCGTGCTGCTCGACGACTTCGACAAGGCGGACTGCATCTTCATCTTCGGCCAGAACCCCGGCACCAACAGCCCGCGCATGATGACGAGCCTGTGGAAGGCGTCGCGCCGGGGTGCAGCGATCATTTCCTTCAATCCGTTCCGCGAGCGGGCGCTGGAGCGCTTTCAATATCCGCAGAATCCGATCGAGATGGCGACGTTGTCGGCGACCAAGATCAGCTCGCCGCTCTACCAGGTGCGCGTCGGCGGCGACATCGCCGCGCTCAAGGGCATCATGAAGGTGATGGTCGAGGAAGACGCGGCCGCGCGCGCAAGCGACAAGCCCGAGCTCCTCGATTGGGATTTCATCCGTGGCCATACCGCCGGCATCGAGGCGTTCATTGCGGATCTGAAAGCTGTGCAATGGCCCGATATCGAGCGGCAATCCGGTCTCTCGCGCGAGGATCTTGAGCATGCCGCCCACGTCTATATGAAAGCCGAGCGCGCGATCATCGTCTATGGCATGGGCATCACCCAGCACAAGCGCGGCGCCTGCAATGTGCAGCAGCTTGCCAACCTCGCGCTCCTGCGCGGCCACATCGGACGCGAGGGCGCAGGCCTCTGTCCGGTGCGCGGCCACTCGAATGTGCAGGGCGACCGCACCGTCGGCATCACCGAAGTGCCGACAAAGGAGTTCCTCGACAGGCTGGAGCACCGGTTCGGCTTCGAGCCGCCGACCGCGCACGGCCACAATGTGGTGACGGCGCTCGAGGCGATGCTTCGGGGCGAGGTGAAGGTGTTCGTCGCCATGGGCGGCAATTTCGCTGCGGCTATACCGGACTGGCGGCAGACGCAGGCCGCGTTGCGCAATCTCGATCTCACGGTCCATGTCTCGACCAAGCTCAACCGCAGCCATTTGATCCATGGGCGCGATGCGCTGATCCTGCCGTGCCTCGGGCGCACCGAGATCGATATCCAGGCGACCGGACCGCAATCGATCACGGTCGAGGACTCGATGTCGATGGTTCACGCCTCCGGCGGCCGCAACAAGCCAGCCTCGGAGCATCTTTTGAGCGAGCCTGCGATCATCGCCGGAATCGCGCGTGCCACCCTCGGCAACCGCAGCGTGGTGGACTGGGAGGCCCTTGTCGCCGACTACGATCGCATTCGCGATGCGATCGAAGACGTGTTCCCGATCTTCCAGGGCTACAACGCCCGCATCCGCGTGCCGGGCGGTTTCCATCTCACTTCGACCGCGCGCGAGCGCATCTGGATGACGCCGTCGGGAAAAGCCAATTTCCTGCTGTTCGATGGACTTGGCGAAGATACGTGCGAGAGCGATCCGGAGATGCTCTGGCTGAGCACCATCCGCAGCCATGATCAGTACAACACGACGCTCTATTCGATGTCGGACCGCTATCGCGGCGTATACGGCCAGCGCGACGTGGTGTTCCTGAACGAGGAAGAAATGAAGAAGCGCGGCCTTGCCGACGGCGACCGGGTCGATCTCGTCACGCTGTCGACTGATGGGATGGAGCGCAGCGTGCACAATTTCCGCGTGGTCCGCTATTCCTTCCCGAACGGCTGCTGCGCCGCCTATTATCCCGAGACCAACCCGCTCGTGCCGCTTTATGCGCATGATCCCATGAGCTTCACTCCGTCGTCCAAGGGAATTCCGATTCGGATCGTGCGCTCAGCGACGGAGCAAAGCTGAAGCGACGAGCCACCTGACCTCGCCCCGCTCGCGGGGAGAGGTCGGAATTCAAGCGAAGCTTGAATTCCGGGTGAGGGGGACTCTCCGCAGACGTAACTCTCACCATGTTCGCGGAGCCAACCCCTCACCCCGCCCTCTCCC
>NZ_PSRR01000039.1 GCF_004296405.1 Bradyrhizobium sp. Leo170 | reverse complement strand
TACGTATCACCCTCGCCTTGCTCTCGTCGTGTTGCATGAGCGCGAGACAGTATTCCCGCAAGGTGCGGTGTGCATCGGGACGATTCTGCCGCACGGCATCGCTGAGGAGGCGCCTTGTGATCAAGGCGCATCGCTCGACCTATCTGCCGGGTGAATCATTTAGCTGGATGGTGATCACATCCATCGGTCGCCAGTACGTGTCAAATCCATCGGTGTAGTCTTGACGAACCGCGCCGATGTTGAGTTTGCACTGGCCCGTCTGCCGAAAGATCGGCCGCACAAGTCCATCTTCCACCCATGCGCACACGTGCTTGCCAAGGCGGATTGCACCTAATGAACGATCGTAGACAAGGCCAGCAACTCTAATTTTGTAACTGTTGTATGGTTTGCACTGGGACGCTGCCCAATCTCCAGTAACATATTTATCGCATAAGGTCGCTGACACCCACGCGCGATTTAGATCAGGGTTGGAACGGAATTCCAGGAAGGCTGCGCCGTTGGGCGTGCGCCAAACACCAGGCACTTTTGCAACAAAAACGGATTTGGAATGCGCCGTCACAGGTACGGCCAGCAGGAAAATCGTCGACAATAACGCAATCACTGTCTTCATTTTTGCCTCCTTTAGCGTGTGCTCAAGGTCGAAATGTTCGCAGCAGTTTGCGCCGGAGAAAAATAAACTCAGCGTTTGTATTCGCCGGTGTGTGTCGATTTTCGTTCGATCCGAGAATCCTTTCGTTGTCGGTCACGACAATGAGAGTGTCGCGTGGAGAGAAGGCATGCAATCGGCCCGAATTGTATCCGAGATCAAGACTGTAGACAACGTAAGTTCACCGCGCGTAACAATCGCGCGACGGTGCAGTCTGACGTGTTCTCGATGGTCCCAATGGTCGCTTATAGTTGGTGGTGACCGGCGCAATTGTTGCGACCGCTATCGACCGTAAGGAGCAGCACCCTGACGGAGCTTACTCGACGCGATTGGCTGCTGATCAGTGCGGCCGCAACCAGCAGTTTTTTGTATCCAGCCATGGCCGATGCATCGAAACAAGATCGAATTCGCCTCTCCTTGAATGAAAATCCGTTCGGTCCCTCGCCTCGGGCGTTGGAGGCGATCAAGGCCCACCTCACCGGTCTCAGCCGCTATACCGGCGACGAACTCACCGAGCTGACGCAGACGATTGCCGCGCACGAGAATGTTGCTGCCGAGCAGGTCGTACTCGGCGAGATCCTTGACGTGCTCGGCCTGTATCTGTCGGCCCGCGGCGGTACGGGCGGTGAGTTCATCTATTCCGAGCCCGGCTATACTGCGCTGGTCGATGCCGTCTCGCCCGCCGGCGGCATCGTGGTCGGTGTCCCCCTCAACGACCAGCTTGAGAACGACCTCCCCGCCATCGCCGGCAGGGTCAATGGACGGACGCGCGCGGTCTATCTCGTCAATCCGCACAATCCGAGCGGCACGGTGAGCGAGGCGGCGCAGTTCATCGAATTCGTGCACGATCTCTCCAAGCGCACGCTCGTGATCGTCGATGAGGCCTATCTCGAATTCACGCCGGATTTCGAGAAGCGAACCGTGGCCGGCCTGGTCCGCGGCGGCGATCAGGTCGCGGTCTTCAGGACATTTGCGAAAATCTACGGGCTTGCCAGCCTTGCCATCGGCTACACGCTGGCGCCCGCCGAGCTGGCCAAGTCGGTGAAGCTGCTCGGCATCGGCGCCTTTTTCGGGCTCAATCGGCTCAGCCTCGTCGCCGCAAACGCCAGTCTGAAAGATACAGACTATGTGCCGTCGGTTCGCGCGAAGGTCGCGGCCGAGCGCGATGCCTGGTACGAGCTGTTCCGGCAACGAAAGGTTCGCTTCACGGAATCGCAGGGCAATTTCGTGTTCTTCGACTCCGGCCGGCCGCAACAAGCCGTTGCGTCCGCGCTCGCAGCACAAGGCATCGACATCGGTCGTAGTTATCCGCCGCTCGACACCTGGGTGCGCATTTCGATCGGCCTGCCGGAGGAAAACGCGATCGCCCGCCGGGCTGTCGCGAACCTGTTGCGCTCGACCTGAGCCGGTCCGTTATGACGGAGGCCTTTGCTCGCTCACATATTTGATGTTCTGAAAGGCCTGCAGTCCTTCGACCCCGCCTTCTGAACCGACGCCGCTGTCCTTGTAGCCTCCGAACGGCGTCTCCGGCAGCGATGCCTGCCAGTGGTTCACGATGACGTTGCCGGCTTCGATGCCGTCGATCATGGCGCCGGCATTGCGCATGTCGTTGGTCATCACGTAGGACGCAAGGCCGAACGGGAGCCGGTTGCAGAGACGGATGGCATCTTCGGCCGGGTCGAACGCGGTTGTTGCGGCGATCGGGCCGAACGGCTCCACGTTCGAAACCAGGCAGTCCTCATCGACATTCGCGATCAAGGTCGGGCTGTAGAAGCAGCCCTCACCTCCGATCCGCTCGCCGCCGACCGGAACCGCGATCTGTCGCGAGCGGGCATCATCCAGGAAACGGTCCATCGCCTCCAACCGGCGGGCATTGGCCAGCGGGCCCATCCTCGTCGCCGGATCGAGGCCGTTTCCGACCTTGATGGCTCTTGCGAGCTCGGCGAAACGCGCGACAAAGCGATCGTGGATCGAGCGATGCACGTAGAACCGTGTCGGAGAAGTACACACCTGCCCCGCATTGCGGTATTTCGCCGTCACCGCAGAAAGTGCCACCGCCTCCGGATCGACGTCTTCGAAGATCATCACGGGCGCGTGACCGCCGAGTTCCAGAGTCATTCGCTTCATGCCCTGCACCGCCAGCGATGCGAGCTGCTTGCCGACCGAGGTCGAGCCCGTGAAGGTTATGCCGCGAATGATCGGCGAGCCGATCAGCTTCGCCGATATCTCCGCGGGATTGCCGAACACGACGTTCAGCACCCCGTCCGGCAGACCGCTCTCCTGCAGCAATGCGGCAATGGCAAGTGCGGTCGCCGGCGTTTCTTCCGACGCCTTGATGATGACGGAGCAACCGGCGGCGAGCGCGCCGCTGATCTTTCGCGACGGCGTGATTGCCGGCGCATTCCAGGAAGCGAACGCGGCAATGGGACCTAGCGGCTCGCGCAGAGCGAACTGCATGGCCCCTTGCGTTCGTGGCGGAATGACCCGCCCGTAGGCGCGTCGCCCCTCCTCTGCATTCCAGTTGAAGAGTCCCGCGGCCTGCTCGACCTCGGCCTTTGCTTCGGCGATCGGTTTGCCCAGTTCCAACGTGATCAGCGTCGCGATCTGGTCCCGCCGCGCGAGCATCAGGGCGGATGTCTGCTGCAGCACCCGCGCCCGCTCGACCGGAGACGTGCGCCGCCACCGGTCGAAACCCGCGGCCGCGGAAGCCAGGGCTTCGTCAAGATCAGCCTCGGTCGCATGCGGAAGCTCGGCCAGGACATTTCCGGTCGCCGGATTGTAGACCGGCTCGCCCCTTCGGCCGTCAAGGCCGATCCATCGGCCGCCGATGAACAGCCTCAGTTCAGGATAGTCCATTGCCATGCGAACGCTCGATCTCATTTCTCGGTGAGCAGCGGGCAGTTGCCGTCCTTCAAGGAACGAAACGCCTTGTCACCCGAAACGGTGGCGAGCACCTTGTAGTAGTCCCACGGATATTTCGATTCCGAAGGCTGCTTCACCTGCAGCAGGTACATGTCGCGCAACACACGGCCGTCCTCGCGGATGCTGGCGTTCACCGTGTAAAAATCATTGATCGGCGTCTTGCGCATCTGCTGTGCGACGACCGTTCCTTCATCGCTTTTGGTCGCTTCCACCGCCTTGAGATAATGCGTCACGGCGCCGTAGACGGCCGCCTGAAGGCTGCCGGGCGCCTTGCCGTTGAAACGCTCCATGAAGCGCTTGCTCCATGCGCGGGTCTTGTCGTTGAGATCCCAATAGAAGCTGTCGGCAAACATCAGGCCTTTGGCGCTGTTGAGACCGAGAGCGTGAATGTCGGGAAGGTTCACGAGCAAGGCCGCGATATTCTGGCCGCCATCAGTCAGACCGAACTCGTTGGCCTGCTTGAGCGAGTTCATCATATCTGCCCCCGCATTGGCGAGGCCGACCACCTGAGCCTTCGATGCCTGCGCCTGCAGCAGGTATGAGGAGAAGTCGGACGTGTTGAGCGGCGCTCGGGCCGACCCGAGCACCTGGCCCCCATTCGCGGTGACCACCTTGGCCGCCTCCGCTTCCAAAGCGTGTCCGAAACTGTAGTCCGCGGTCAGGAAGTACCAGCTCTTCAGACCCCTATGCACCAGCGGTGCGGTCGCGACATTGGCAAGTGCATAGTTGTCGTACGCCCAATGGACGCCGACCGGTGAGCAGGCCTTGCCCGTGAGGTCGGGCGTTCCGGGGCCGGTAGCCAGCAGGACCTTGTTCTTGTCGCGCGACAGCTGCTGAACAGCGAGGGCGACCGCCGAGGACACGACCTCGGTGATGGTGTCGACACCCTCGGTGTCGTACCAGCGCCGTGCGATGCCAAGCCCGATGTCCGCCTTGTTCTGGTGATCGGCAGACACGACCTCGATCGCGACGCCGGCAACCTTGCCGCCGAAATCCTCAACCGCCATTTTCGCCGCAAGCACTGCACCTGCGCCGACATTGTCGGCGTATGGACCCGACATGTCCGTGAGCACGCCGATTTTCACGACGCCGCCCGAAATCTCGGCCGCAGCCGGCGTGGCCGCCAGAGCGGCCGACACGGCCAGCACGATGGAACGAAGATTCATTTTGCTCTTGTCCTCCCCTTTAATTGAAACTGACAAATTACCCCTTGCCGGCTGTCCGGCTGATCTCCTCCAGCACGGGCAGCAGGTAACCAATGAAAGCCTGAGGGTCCTCACTCATCGGAAAATGGCCGAGGCCTTTCATGATGGTGGCTTGGGCACCCTTCACACTTGCGGCGACAGCCATTGTTTCCTCGGGCGTGCACGAATAGTCGTACTCGCCGGAAAGCAGGAACAACGGACAACGCGACGTGTCGATCTGCGCGACGCGCTCGCGGATGTCGCCGTCGATCTTGTAGAAATGCAGATCGCCCTTGAAGACGCCCGGCCCGCCCTGCATGTAGTGCCACAGCGTTTCCCAGCGTTCCTTGACCGGCGCCTTCGGTCCGACCAGGCCGGAGACGATCGCCGCGCAAACTTCGCCGCCGTGCACGTCGGGCCGATGCAGGAAGTTGAGATCATAGTAGGGATCGACATGAGCGCCGGCCTGCAGGCCGATAATCGCGCGGAAGCGTTCGGGGTGCTCCAGCACAAGATGCAGCACGATGCGTCCGCCGATCGAGCATCCCATCACGATGGGCTTGTCCAGCTCGAGCGCCTGCATGATCTCGAGGATCATGGTGGTGTATTGCTGCGAGGTGAGCTGATATTCCTCATCGTGCCAGCCAGCGGGCGGTGACGACTTCCCGTGCCAGGGCATATCGAACGCGATCACCCGATGACGGGCGATGATGTCCTTGTGATTCATCAGCGCCCGATATTGCCGGCCGTCCGAACCGGCCGTGTGCAGGCACAATAGCGGCGCGCCCTGCCCGGCCTCCTCGACGTAAAGGCGGTGCGGCCGGCCCAGCAGTTGAAGATTCATGTAGCGGCCGACGATCGGCTCAAAGCTCGCGCTCATGCTGCAACTCCCGCCCGCAGCTTCGCGAGGCTTTCCTTGAAGTAACGAAGGTTCGCCATGAAGACCTGGAGGTTCCCCTCGGCCTTCAGGACGCGGCGCTTGATCAGCGCCATCAGATCATGCGAACCGGGCTGCGGGTCGGCCTGCCAGAACCTCGCCCACTCCTCCTGCGGGGCGCGCAGTGCGAACGACCATGAGGGCATCACGAAAGGTCCTTGCGTCACCGACGAAACCTGTCCTTCCACGATGTTTATCAGCCACTGCGTCGAGCCGACCTCGAGCAGGAAGTTGGTCGAGAGGAAACGGCCGCGGCGAACCAGGCCGGCGTCGGCGTTTACACGCTCCTTCAATTGCTCAATCATCACGATCTCCCTATTGTGCGAGCTGCACCAGCGCGTCGATCGCCAGGACGCCCTCTCCTTTCGGACGGACGATGAAAGGATTGATTTCTGCGTCGATCACGCCACGCTCGCTATATTCGGCAAGTTTTGAGAATGCGACAATAGCGCGGGCCAGCGCCTCCAGATCACCGACGGGCCGGTTGCGAAAGCCCTGGAAGATGCGGGAGATGCTCAGCTCCTCGATCATCTCGCGCGCGCCTGCGAGGTCGACCGGAGCAAGGCGAATGCTTCGATCGCGATAGATCTCCGTGTAAATGCCGCCGGCTGCGAGCAGCACGATCGGCCCAGCGTCCGGGTCACGCCGATACCCAAGCAAGACCTCGCCGAGACCGGAGGTCATGGGCTGGACGAGAACATGCCGCAGCGCAATCCCGGGGCAATTCGCGGCGACAGAGGCGGCGATGCGCAGGATCGCGGCCTTGAGTTCTTCCGCGTTCGTCACGTTGAGAACGACGCCGCCGACATTCGTCTTGTGTGCGATCGCAGCGGAGAGCGCCTTGACCGCGACGGGATAGGGGAACGGCAGATCCAGCTTCGATCCGTCGGCCGGAAGCGACACACTCGGCGCATGGTCGATTCCAAGGCCTGCCAGCAGCGCATAGGCTTCGAGCTCGTCGAGCTGTCGCGTGTCGGACGAGAGCTGAGCCGCCGGGGGCGCCGCGCGCGGTGTGCGCCTCTTGTAGGCCGCCGCGATCGCGTCGGCGCAGGCTTCCGGAGTCCGGAAGTTCGGCACATCGGCTTCCGCAAGCAGACGCAGCGCGTCCGGCGCATCGGGCACCAGGAATGCAGCAAGCGGCTTTCCGGATGCGGCACTGTCGATCACGGGCCTTACCGCGAGCTCGGGCTGAAACCGTGCCGAAGATCCCGTCACCGCGACAACCATGTCGAATTCAGGCGCCGCCAGCATCGCCTCAAGCGAGGCCTTCATGACGTCGTAGCGCGTTCCGGCAAGCGTCAGATCGACGATCCGCTCATGCTGCACGGCCACTCCGGCAGCGCCAATGGAGGCGAAGGTCTCTTTCGAAGGTGTGACGACCTCAATTCCCCTGCCCGCCAGACTATCCACCACCATTGCCGCGCCGCCACCGGTCGTGGTGAGGATGCCGACCCGAGGGCTTCGACCCGTGGTCGCGCCGAGCGGAATGCGATCGAGCAACGGCAGCACCTCGAGCAGGGTTTCAAAATTCTCGACCCGGGCGATGCCGCAATCGGCCAGGAAAGCATCGGCGACGTCATCCTCGCCGGCGAGCGCGCCGGTATGCGACAGCGCCAATTCCGCCGCCACCGGCGAACGCCCGAGCTTGTAGGCCGCGATCGGCTTGCCGCGCGCCGCCGCGCCGAGCGCGAACGCCCTGAGATCGTCGGCGTGCCGCAGGCTTTCGAGGAACAGCATGTAGCTCGTGATATCCGGGTCATCGAGTGTCGCCGCGCATATCTCGCCCAGACTGAGGTCGATTTCGTTGCCAACCGACACCAGGCCCGCAAAGCCTACGCCGCGCGTCTTGCCGCGCGATATCAATCCGCCAAGCATGCTGCCGCTGTGGGAGGCGACGAAGGTGCCGCCAACCGGAAGATCCGGCTCCGCAAACGCGGCGTTGGCGGTAAGGATCGTGCGGTGGTGCAGGTTGATGGCGCCAAGGCTCGATGGCCCCAGGATGCGCAGCCGCGAGTCCCTGCACAGCGATTTGAGGCGCGCGACCCGCGCAGGTCCCGCGTTGCGGTCCTCGGAGAATCCTGTCGCCAGGATCGTCGCCACGGGCACACCCAGGCGCGCGCATTCCTCGACCGCCTCCAGGGCCTGCTCGGTCGGCGTCAGGATGAAGGCATGGTCCGGGACGGCGGGCAGCGCCGACAATGACGGCCATGCTCGCTCGCCCGCGATTTGCGCGCGACGAGGATTGATAGGATAGATCGTGCCTTCGTATCCCGCCTGCCTCAGATAGCGCAGCGGCCGCGACGACGTCTTGGTGCTGTCGTCGGAGGCGCCGACCAGCGCGATGCTTCTGGGCGCCAGCAGCGGTTGAACGAAGCCGGTGTCCGCCATCGCCCTACTCGGCCGCCCGAACGCGCTGATCGAAACGCCGCTCGAAAACGTCCTCGGCAATCCGGTTCTTGAGAATCTCGATCGAGCCGCCGGCGATCATCCAGCCGCGCGTGCGCCGCATGCAGTACTCCGCCAGCCCCTCGGTGCTGTAGCCGAGACCGCCCATGATCTGCACCGCTTCGTTCGCGGCATCGAAACCGGCCTGATTGCAGGCCAGCTTCGCCATCGCGGTGTGGTACGCCGAGGGCAAACCTTCCTTGATGCTGGCAGCGCGGTAAAGCAGCAATTGCGCGGAATCGAGCTTGGTCGCCATGTCCGCGAACTTCCACTGCAACCCCTGGAATTCGCACAGCAGCCGCCCAAACTGGCGGCGCACCAGGGCGTGCTCGCGCGCCAGATTGAAGGCATAGCGGCCCAGCGCGAGCGAGCGCGACGAATTGCCCAGCCGTTCAACGTTGAAGCCCGATATCTGTTTCTTGAAGCCGCCGGGGCCGAGCAGAACGTTGCTCTTGTGAATCCGGCAGTTCTCGAAATACAGCGGGCTCCACTCTTCTCCGCTCATGAACGAGGACGCCTTGCCGACTGTGAAACCCGGAGTCCCACGCTCCACCAGCACGGAGCCGATGCCTCCGACGCCAGGCCCGAAGCGCAGGTAGACCAGGAACAGGTTGGCATCCGGGCTGTGGGTTCCGAACACCTTGCTCCCGTCGATCACATAGTGATCGCCGTCGGCCTTTGCGGCAGTCTTCATCTCGGTCGCGGCGGAACCTGCATCCGGCTCGCTCATGCCGAGGCTGATGACGGCCCGGCCTCCGAGCAGGTCGGGCAGATAGCGGGCTTTCTGCTCGGCGCTGGCATATTCCACGAAGGTGCGGATCGGCCCGAAATTGCCGGCCTGCACCACATCGGCGCTACGGGGACAGACCGAGGCAATCTGCTCGATCGCGATCACGGAATCCAAGAGCGTTCCACCCTGACCGCCGTCCGCGGAATCAAAGGCGATGCCGAGCAGCCCCTGATCGGCCAGCAGGCGCGCCACATCGAACGGAAACCGCGGGTCATGCGCCCGGGCGATCGCGCCGTCAGCAAGGTTGTCCTCGGCGAAACGGCGCACCGAGTCCGCAAACATCTGCTGCTCTTCTGAGAGATTGAAATCCATCTGCAACGGGCCATGAAGAACGATACCGACGCCTGTTTTCCAGCCAAAGCATTGCCCGGCAACTGAACATAGATTATATGGTCATGACATTTTGTTATGGTCGTCCAATGCTCCCGCCGCTCAATCCGTTGCACGTGTTTGAAGTGACGGCCCGCCTGCAAAGCTTCACGCGGGCGGCCGAAGATTTGCGCGTGTCGCAACCTGCCGTGAGCCGCCAGATCCAGACGCTGGAGAATTTTTTCGGCTTTCGGCTGTTTGAGCGCGACAAGCTCGGCATCCGCCTGACGCCGGAGGGCGAGGAGCTGCAGCGTCAGATTTCGCCTGCATTTCGTGTTATCGAAACAGTCACGCAGCGGCTGGTCGCAAGCGGCAAATCGGAGCCGTTGCGACTGCGGGTCTACACGACTTTTGCGGCAAAATGGCTGATCGAGCGTTTGCCTTCATTCTATGCCGCCTATCCCAGCATCAGGCTCAGCATCAGCAATGCAGTGGCGCCGGTCGATTTCGAGAAGGAGAAGGTCGATCTCGCAATCCAGTTCGGCGGCGGCAAATGGCCGGGCGTTGAAAGCGAGCTGCTGTTCCGCGACCTTCTCCAACCGGTTTGCAGCCCCACCCTGCGGCGCAAGGCAAACCTGCATTCGATCGACGATCTGAAGCGGGTGCCGATGCTGCATTCGCATTATCGGCGGACAGATTGGGCGGACTGGCTGATGGCCTGCGATCGTCTCGATCTGTTGAATGACTCAGGGATTTCGTTTCCAAGCTCCGTGCTGACCTATCAGGCCGCGACCGAAGGGGTCGGCGTGGCGATGGGGCAGCTTCACCTCCTGCGCAACGAATTGCGCGACGGCTCGCTCGTGACGCTTTTCGAACAACCGCTCGAACGCCCGTTGGCGCACTATGCGGTCTGGCCGAAGAACCGTGCCCTGCCGAAAAAGGCTCGCAGCTTTCTCGCCTGGCTGAAGAGCCGCATGAGCGATTTTCAGCGGTAGCGCCCCCGGGTCTCTCAATGCGCGATCAACAATGGAACGGTCGCGTCCCGCAGCAAGGCTCGGGTCACGCCGCCGAAGATCATTTGGCTTGCTCGCGTGTGGCTGTAAGCACCGACCACGATCAGATCGCCGCTATGGCGCCCGGCAAAACCAAGGATGGCGTCGGCGACTGAAGCGCCATTCGACGATATCCGCTCGACGGTCACCTTTACGCCATGGCGAGACAGATACAGCCCCACATCGGCACCGGGCTCTTCGCCATGCCGGGCATTCTTGTGCGAATCCACCAGGAGGACAGTCACCGACTGCGCGGCTGCAAGCAGCGGAAGAGCATCCTTGATGGCACGGCGCGCCTCACGGCTGGCGTTCCAGGCGACCACGATGTGCTCGGCCGCGGTCCCACTCCAATCCTCGGGCAACAGGAGAATGGGCACACCGGTGGCAAGCAGCAGGGATTCCGCCGACCACTCTTGCGGCAGGCCGCCTGACCGCGGACTGCCGACGATCACGAGATCGGAATGAAGCGCGTTCAGCGCAGACGCCTCATTGGCTTCACCGGGAGGGATGCAACGAAACTCACAACTGATGTCCTCGCGGGTGGAGACGGTCGCGAAGCTTTGGCTCGCGGCCTTCGTCGCCGCCAGTTCGCTCGTCGTATGGCGTTGAATGAGTTCGCGAACCGCGGCCTGCCCTCGCACGAAGGATTCGGACGGATTGCCATCCCAGCCGAACGGTACCACGAAGATTCCGACCAGATGCGCGCGATGACGGAATGCGAGCTCGACGGCATAGTCGGCGCGCGCCTCGCCGGCAGGCGACGGATCGAAGAAGACGGCTATCGTTCTCAGCGGCACGAAAAAACTCTCCAGCGAAGTGATGAGAACACGTAACGCGCGACAAGACAACAGCCGTTGACGTGGATCAAGTGCGTCGCGTTGTACCGGCTCTAACCGACGTCACCCGCAGCCGTCTCCACCTCAACCTTCGGAGGCAGACATTCCATCGTCGCGTGCATGGAGGAGATCCAGCGCTTCTCGAACTTCGTCGTCTTCCAGCGAATCGAGGATCCTGCCCTCCTCCTTTGCCTGCTGGTCTTTGCTCTGGAGGCTCTCTTGGGTGCCTGTTCCGGGTTCGGTGGCAACCATGTTCTTCTTGTCGGCCATAGACTGTCCTCGGTGATCAAGAGCGCGCCGTGCGCAGCTAGGCAGAGCATGAGGCATCCGCGGTGACGCGGGTTGAGCGAAATCAACTTTGCCGCGCGCATCGATGCGCCGGTCGCTCGGGAACCTGGCTCGCGAGACGGTCGGCGACAGAATTTGCGTTACGTCAACAGCCCGCGGATGCGGCGGTGCAAGATTGCGGACAAGCTCTGCAACCCAAGGCACTGACCAAGGCACTGACCGATGCAAGATCAAATCGAAGAGATCAAAGGAGGCGCGCAATCCGGCGATGTGCCTCATTCGCCCTCGCCTGCGCCCGCCTCGCATCTGCCCGTGCCGGTCCATCGAAACGGCAAACGGCGCGGTTTGCGGATCGCGGCGGCGCTCCTCCTCGTTGCGCTCGGCGCGGGTGGCGGCGGCTATTACATCTGGAAGCAGGCGCATCCGCCGCTGCCCGTCGGCATCAGCGTCGGCAATGGCCGCATCGAAGCTGATGAAATCGACATCAGCACGAAGTATGCCGGGCGCGTGTACGAGCTGTTGGCCGATATCGGCGACATGGTTGCGCCCGGACAGGTCGTGGCGCGGATGGATACGCGCGATCTCGAGCAGTCGCTTTCGAAATCGGTGGCACAGGGCCGGCAGGCGCAGCGCGCCATTGAAGAGGCTCAGGCCGTGCTTACCCAGCAGCAGGCGCAGAAGACGCTGGCCGAGCAGGAAAACCAGCGGACGGAATACCTCCACAAGAACGGCTGGGCGACCAAGGAATTGATGGACCAGCGCAAGCAGCAGCTCGACGCCGCCAATGGCGCGCTTGCCGCGGCGCAAGCCAGGGTGCTCGAAACGCAGCATGCGCTCGAAGCCGCTCAGCACGATGCCGGCCTCTACAGAGTGCAGATCGCTGACAACACGCTGGTGGCGCCGAAGGCGGGCCGGATCCAGTACCGCCTTACCAATATCGGCGAAGTCCTTGCGGCCGGCGGCAAGGTCTTCACGATGCTGGATCTGACCTACGTCTACATGGACCTCTATTTGCCGACGACGGAAGCCGGCAAGGTGAAGGTCGGCGCTGACGCACGCATCGTTCTCGACGCCTACCCCGATCATCCGATCCCGGCGAAGGTCTCGTTCGTCGCGAGCCAGGCGCAGTTCACGCCGAAGACGGTGGAGACCAAGACTGAGCGCGACAAGCTGATGTTCCGTATCCGGGTCCGCATCGACCCGGAACGCCTGCTTGCGCGTGCGGACGCTGTCAGAAGTGGCCTTCCCGGTGTCGCCTATGTCCGCTGGGATCCCGCGATTGCATGGCCGGCGACGCTGCAGGGTGCTCCATGAACGGCGGCGACGATCCGGTCGCAATCGTTCGAGCCCTGTCCCATCGTTACGGTTCGGTGACGGCGCTCGATTGCATATCGGCCGACATTCCCGCCGGACGCCTGCCTGGTCGGCCTGATCGGGCCGGACGGCGTCGGCAAATCCTCCCTGCTCGCAATCCTCGCAGGCGCGCGGAAGATCCAGGAGGGCGCGGTTGCCGTGCTCGGCACCGACATCTCCAAGGCCGCCGAGCGCGCCCTGATCTGTCCGCGTATCGCCTACATGCCGCAAGGGCTCGGCAAGAATCTCTATCCCGACCTCAGCGTTAAGGAGAATGTCGAGTTCTTCGCCCGGCTGTTCGAGCAATCGCGCAAGGAGCGCGAATGGCGCATCAATGAGCTCCTGGAAAGCACAGGGCTTGCGCCGTTCGCCGACCGGCCGGCCAGCAAGCTCTCGGGCGGAATGCGGCAGAAGCTCGGGCTCTGCTGCTCGCTGATCCATGACCCAGATCTCCTGATCCTCGACGAGCCCACGACCGGCTTCGATCCGCTGTCGCGCCGCCAGTTCTGGGATCTCATCGACCGTATCAGGGGGCGTACGACGAAAATGAGCGTGCTCGTCGCCACCGCCTATATGGAAGAGGCCGAGCGGTTCGATTGGCTGATGGCCATGAACGAGGGCAAGATTCTCGCGACCGGCTCGCCCGCCGATCTCAAACAACAAACCGGCACCGAATCGATCGAAGACGCCTTCGTCGCCCTGCTCCCGCAGCGACAGCGTGCCGGCAACGAAAAGCCGATCGGTCCGCCGCTCAACGGTCACGCCGAGCCTATCATTGTTGCCAAGGACCTGACCTGCCGGTTCGGCGACTTCACCGCCGTCGACCGCGTGAATTTCACGATCCGCCGCGGCGAGATCTTCGGCTTCGTTGGCTCGAACGGATCGGGCAAGACGACGACGATGAAGATGCTCACCGGACTGCTGTCGCCGTCCGAGGGCGAGGCGCTGATCTTCGGCGAGGTGCTGCGCGCCGGCGATCTCGAAGCGCGCCGCCGTGTCGGTTACATGTCGCAATCCTTTTCGCTCTACGGGGAACTCACGGTTCGCCAGAACCTCGTCCTGCACGCGCGCCTGTTTCACCTTCCTCCGGCGTTCGCCGAGGCGCGCATCGCGGAGCTGATCGAGAAATGCGATCTCGCCGACTATCTCGATGATCTCGCCTCTTCGCTGCCGCTCGGGATCAGGCAGCGGCTGTCGCTTGCGGTTGCCGTCGTCCACAAACCCGACCTTCTGATCCTGGACGAGCCCACCTCCGGCGTCGACCCGCTGGCGCGCGACCAGTTCTGGCAGCTTCTGATCGACCTGTCGCGCAATCAAGGGATGACGATTTTCGTCTCGACGCATTTCATGAACGAGGCGGCGCGCTGCGATCGGCTGTCGCTGATGCACGAAGGGCACGTGCTTGCCACCGAAACGCCGGCCGGATTGGTTAAGGCGAGAAACGCCAAGAGCCTGGAGGATGCGTTCATCAGCTTCCTCGAGCAGGAAAAGCCGGGCGCGGCCTCGACCGTGACTCTCGACCAGCCGCAAGCGATAACCGCCGCGCCGGACAAGACGGTCGGCCGCGAGAACCGACGTTCCTTTTTCAGCTTTCGGCGGCTGTTCGCCTATACGATCCGCGAGGGCCTTGAGCTGATGCGCGATCGTATCCGGCTGATGTTCGCCCTGTTCGGCACCGCGCTCCTGATGATCGTGTTCGGCTTCGGCATTTCGGCCGACGTCAACAATCTCAGCTTTGCCGTCCTCGATCGCGACCAGACGCCCGAAAGCCGCGCCTATCTGTCGGAGCTGAGAGGATCGCCCTATTTCCTCGAAAAGCCTCCGCTGACCGACTATGCCGATCTCGATCGCCGGCTGAAGAACGGGGACATCAGTGTCAGCATCGAGATTCCGCCGAACTTCGGCCTCGACATCAAGCGCGGGCGGCCGGCCTACGTGTCCGCATGGATCGACGGCGCCATGCCGTTCCGCGCCTCGACCATTCGGGGTTACCTGCAGGGCATGCACCAGCTCTATCTGAGCGATCCCGTGCTGAACACGACGCAGGCGGCAACGCCTCTGCCCGCCAATATCGAAGTCCGGTTCAAGTACAATCAGGATTTTGACAGCATCTACGCCATGGTGCCGTCGACACTAGCAATGATGCTCGCACTGTTTCCGGCCATCCTGATGGCGCTCGCAGTCGTTCGCGAGAAGGAGCTTGGCTCAATCACCAACCTCTACGTCACCCCGGTGACGCGGCTGGAATTCCTCGTCGGCAAGCAGCTTCCTTATGTCGCCGTCGCGCTGATCAATTTCATCATCATGTTCGCGATGGCGGTCTTCATTTTCAACGTACCGCTGAAGGGCAGCTTCGTGGCCGTGCTTGCCGGCACGATCATCTACGTCTTCACGACGACCGGCTACGGCATGCTGATCTCGACTTTCTGCACGACCCAGATCGCCGCGCTGTTCGGCACCGCGATCCTCACCATCCTGCCGGCCCAGCAGTTTTCGGGCATGATGACGCCTGTCTCTTCGCTGTCAGGCTCGGCGCAGCTTATCGGCCTGTGCTTCCCGATGAGCTATTACCGCCCGATCAGCGTCGGCGCCTTCACCAAGGGGCTGGGCCTTGCCGATCTCGGCTCGAGCATCCTCATGCTCCTCGTCTTCGTCCCTGTGCTGACGTCGCTCAGCATGCTGCTGCTCCCCAAGCAGGAGCGATGAAACGATGCGCTCCCTCTCCAACATCTTCTGGCTCGGTACCAAGGAGCTGCGAAGCTTCTTCAGCGACTGGGTGCTGCTCGGGTTCGTGGTCTATTCGTTCTCGCTTGCCGTGATCAGCCAAGCGCAAAGCAATTCGCAGGAGGTGTTCCATGCCTCGATCGGGGTGGTCGATGAAGATCACTCGGAATTATCCCGCCGGATCACGCATGCGTTCCTGATGCCCTATTTCAAGGAGCCGGTGGCGATTGCGCAGGCCGATATCGAGCACCTGATGAATACCGGAAAATACACCTTTGTCATCGATATTCCCCCGAACTTCCAGCGCGACGTTTTGGCGGGGCGCCAGCCCGGACTACAGATCAATGTCGATGCCACCGCAATGATCCAGGCCGGCCTGGGGTCGGGCTACGCACAACAGATCATCAATACCGAGATCGCCCAATTCGTGTCGCAGGTGGAACGCGTGCCGGACTCGCCGGTCAACCTGGCGGTCAGGATCGCGTTCAATCCCAACGTGACGACGGCCTGGTTCTCCAGTGTCATGGGCATCATCTCGAGCGTCACCATGCTCGCGATCATCCTCGCCGGCGCCGCGCTGGTGCGTGAGCGCGAGCACGGCACGATGGATCATCTCCTGGTGATGCCGCTGAGCCCGTTCGAGATCGCGATGTCGAAGATCTGGGCCAACGGGTTCGTCATTGCGGTCGCGGTCGGGCTATCGCTTTATCTGGTGGTCCGCTTGCTGCTGAAGATACCGATCGCCGGCTCGATCCCGCTCTTCATGTTTGGAGCGATCCTCTATCTCTTCTTCGCGACCGCGATAGGGCTGTTTCTCGGCACGGTTGCGCGGTCGATGCCGCAGCTCGGCCTGCTCTACATGCTGGTCGCCGTTCCCATGAACGTCCTGTCCGGCGGCGCCACGCCGCTGGAGAGCATGCCGCCCTGGCTCGCGACCGTGATGCAGGCATCGCCCTCGACGCACTTCGTCTCCTTCGCCCAGGCGATCCTCTATCGCGGCGCCGGCCTCGATGTGGTGTGGCCGCAATTCCTCGCCGTCGCCGGCATCGCGTCGCTGTTCCTGATGCTGTCGCTGCTGCGCTTCCGATCCACGCTCAGCTCGGCGTCGAATTAGAGCTTCGGTTCTGATTGAATCAGAACCGAAGCTCTAGATTATTGTTTTGACGCGTTTTCTTCACGCGAACCGGCATCCACTTCGCTCGAAAACGCTCTGGCGATGCGAACAATCACGATCACGTGCGCGGCCGGCCGCTTGATCTTCGTCAACGTCGAACGAGCTTCTCTAATGATGATCGATACGACCGGAGGTCGAACATGCGCAAATTCATCATTTTTGCCGCGCTCGGCGCGGCCGTTTCAATTGCAGCATCACACGGCGTGCGCGCGGCGGACGCTGTGCCGAAATTTGACATCGCCCGGATCTGCAAGGCGGAGACTGCGGAGACGGTAGGGATCGGAGAGACCCTGGAGTCCTGCATGAAGGCCGAAGAGCAGGCCCGAACGCAAGTGGCCGGGCAATGGAGCAAGTTCACAGCGAAAGACAAGGCGGCATGCATCGGCGAGTCCAGCATCGACAGTACGCCGAGCTATGTCGAGCTCCAGACCTGCCTCGAAATGGCCACTGACGCGCATGCTACGACGGGGTCACGAAAGTAGCCCGAAGCGCTATCGTCCGCTGAACCGCGGCTTCCGACGTTCCAGGAATGCCGCGACGCCTTCCTTGTGGTCCTCGGTCAGGCTCGCCAGCGCGAACTGATCGACGTCCATATGGCTGGCCAGATCGTCGAGCGCGTGCGCGAGGCGGTTGACCGTGAGCTTTGTCATGGCGACCGAGATCGGTGGCTGCGCGGCGACCTTTGTCGCAAGCGCCATGGCGGCGTCAAACGCCTTGCCGGGCTCGGCCACCTGCTCCACCAATCCCCATTCGTAGGCCTCCGCGGCTGAGATGCGGTCGTCGGCGAGGATCACGGCCTGCTTGGTCCGTGCCGGCCCCATCAGGTGCAGCATGCGCGGCACGCTCTGCCAGCTCATGTTCATGCCGAGCCCGATCTCGGGCACGCGCATATGGGCATCGCGCGCCATCACGCGGAAGTCGAGCGCAACCGCCAGCGCCACGCCGCCACCGATGCAGAAGCCCTCGATCGCGCCGATCGTGACCTGTTCCATGTCCTGCCAGGCCCGCGTCAGCCGCGGCCCCAGTTTCAGGTGGCGGCGCAGCGTGCCGATGTCCATGGTGCGGCGCGAACGGCCTTCGGCGTCCTTGAGGTCGAAGCCGGCGCTGAAGGATTTTGCGCCGCCGGTGAGCACGACGACGGACGTCGCGCCGTCATCCTCGAAGCTGCGCGCGGCATCGGTGAGCTGGCGAAGCGCCTCCGGCGACAGCGCATTGATGCCGTCGCCGCGGTCGAAGCGCACGACTGCGATACGGCCCTCCGGACCCAGCCCTTTCTCGATTTTTACGTATTCGGCCACGATTGCCTCCCTGTCATGGCCGAAATGCTAGCAGAGTCTGCACCTCGACATATCAGGCTTTTTGCGCCTATGCTTATTGCATGAGCGATCACGATCATCATCACGACCACGACCATTCGGAACTGTCGGAGACCGAGCTGCGCGTGCGCGCGCTCGAGACGATCCTGACCGAGAAGGGCTATGTCGAGCCAGCCGCGCTGGACGCCATCATCCAGGCCTACGAGACCCGGATCGGCCCCCACAACGGCGCGCGGGTCGTCGCCAAGGCCTGGACGGATCCCGCGTTCAAGAAGGCGCTGCTGGAGGACGGCAGTAAGGCCGTCGGCACGCTCGGTCATGTCAGCCGCGTCGGCGACCATCTCGTCGTGGTCGAGAACACGGCGGCGCGCCACAACATGGTCGTGTGCACGCTGTGCTCCTGCTACCCCTGGGAAATGCTCGGCCTGCCGCCGGTCTGGTACAAGGCCGCGCCCTACCGTTCGCGCGCGGTGAAAGACCCGCGTGGCGTGCTCGCCGATTTCGGCGTGACCTTGCCGAAGGAGATCGAAATCCGCGTCTGGGACTCGACCGCCGAGACGCGCTTCCTGGTGCTGCCGATGCGGCCTGAAGGCACGGAGGGCTGGAGCGAGGCGCAGCTTGCGGACCTCGTGACGCGCGACTCCATGATCGGCACCGGATTTCCGAAGCGGCCGGGAGCGCCGTCATGAACGGCGTGCACGACATGGGCGGCATGGACGGGTTCGGCAAGGTCGAGCCCGAACCGAACGAGCCGATGTTCCATGCTGCGTGGGAAGCGCGGGTGATGGCGATGGTGCGCGCGATGGGCGCAGCCGGCGCGTTCAATATCGACACCTCGCGCTATTATCGCGAAACCCTGCCGCCGCACGTCTATCTCGCCAGTTCCTATTACAGGAAGTGGCTGCTCGGTCTCGAGGACCTGTTGGTCGGCAAGGGCTTCATCGCAAAAGAGGAAGTCGACACAGGCCATGTGGTGCAACCGCCGAAGCCGCTCAAGCATGGCAAGTTCGAGCTCGACGACGTCGAGCGCGTGATGGTGCGCGGCAAGTTCGGCCGCACGGCGCCGGTGCCCGCAAAGTTCAAGCCGGGCGACAAGGTGCGCGCGAAGAACATCCATCCCCTCACGCACACCCGGCTGCCGCGCTATGTGCGCGGCCATGTCGGCATGGTCGAGCGCGACCATGGCTGTCATGTGTTCCCGGACTCGGCCGCAACGGAAGCCGGCGAGAACCCGCAGTGGCTCTACACCGTGGTGTTCGACGGGACCGAATTGTGGGGGCCGGACTCCGATCCGACCGTCAAGATTTCAATCGACGCCTTCGAGCCATATCTGGAGCCTGCCTGATGGATGGCGCCGCAGCCGCGCGCGCCACGGCCGCCGTGCCGAGCATCCCGCGCGACGATGAAGGCCCGGTGTTCCGCGAACCCTGGGAGGCGCAGGCCTTTGCGATGGCGCTGACATTGCATGAGCGCAGCCTGTTCACCTGGAACGAATGGGCCGCAGCCCTCGCCGACCAGATCAAGCGCGCGCAGGCGGCCGGCGATCCCGACACCGGCGAGACCTATTACCGCCACTGGCTCGCGACGCTGGAACATCTCGTCGCCGAAAAAGGCGTCGCCACCGCCGAGACCCTGCACCGCTACCGCAACGCCTGGGACCACGCCGCCGACCGCACCCCGCACGGCAAGCCGATCGAACTGCGGCCGGAGGATTTTGCCGGCTAGCGCCGGCTGGCCGCACTTAGCTCATTCTCCCCGCCGCGCTCTCTCCACGACTTCCGCCGCAGTGAGCGGATTGGCCGGATGCCATGTCAGACAGATAGGCGTGCGAATGCGCATCGGGCGCGGAACCGCCTCGGTCGAAAAATAGAACTCTCCGCGGATCAACCGCGCGACGTCCTCCCCGCCCTCGCCTCCTTTTGCTTCGAGGAGGCCGCGGGTGGCTGCGATCGTTGCCGGCGAGCTCATGCGACCATAAAAGTGGGTCGTGCAGTTCGAGACGATCTTGTTGTCGATGCCGGTCGGCGTCTGCGTGGCAAAGATCATCCCCAACCCGTACTTGCGGGCCTGGGCCGCAAGCGCCAGCGTGCTTTCCTTGCAGGGCGTCGTCTTCATCGAGGGCGCAAAGTTCTGCGCTTCGTCGAGCACCAATAGCCGCCCGGTGGGGCTCGGATGACGCTTGATCCAGGTGAACAGCGACATCTGCAACTGATTGACAAACGACTGCTTGGCCTCGTCGCTCGCCAGCCCCGAGAAGTTGATGACGGATATCCGGGTCCTGTCCGGATCAGTGCCGAACAGGATTTCGGGATCGAGCGGCACGCCGCGCGATTGCAGTAGCGGATTGGTCGCGATCGCCGCGCGCAGCAAGTTCGCCATGCCGGCAGCGAGCTTTGGCGCGCCGTCAATCTGGCTGACCTCCTCGGGAAGTTCCGACAGGGTGTCGATCAACCGCTCCAGGCTTCCGCCGCCTTCCCTCGCGAACGTCCGCAAGGCATCGGCCAAGACCCCCTCTTTCAATTGGGCATTGGCGCCTCTCGCCCCGATAAACGGCGCCAGCGTCGCGCGCGCCATCTCGATCGCCTGCGCGCGCTCGTCCTCGTCGTCACCAAGACCGGCGAAGTCCGGCAGCAGCGCCAGCGACATCGGGCGGCCGGCGTTGCGGCCGGGCGTCCAGATCGTAACATCGACGTTACGGCCGTACCTGGCGGCCTTGCCTGCGTCGTCCTCGGTCCAGCCATCCGGCGGCGCGGGCCACTGATCGCCCAGTCGCGCAAGGTCGTTGTTGGTGTCGAGGACGATTGCAGGGATACCCAGCAGCGCGGCTTCCTCGACAATCCGGCGTAGCAGGACCGTCTTGCCGGAGCCGCTGCCGGCGAGGATCGCAACATGCCGCGGCAGGAGATCGGCTGCGAGTTTCACGGGCGTGCCAGCGGTGCCACGGTCGTAGCGATGGCCGAGCGGAATATCCCGCCCGGCGTTCGTCTCTTGCGGCTCCGGCTTGTGAGGGCTTGTCGATGCAGTCGCTCCGGGCATCGGCCTGGGTGACGGCGCCGGTGAGGGAGTGGCCGCCGCTCGGTCCCGTGTTGTATCGGCTGCGGTGCCGTCCGGACCCGGTCCGTTTGGCGGTGGCGCAGACGGCAGGAACGCAGGCGGCGCAAGGCCTGCCGCACGAAACAGTGACGTCTCGAACAACGGCTTGTTCTCGCGCAGCCAGGCATCGAACCCCTCGGGCTTTCGCTCCGTCATGGAGTTGAGCGCCATAAAGGTCCGCAGATCATCATCGCTGAGAGCGACGAACTTGCCGCCCGCTTGTTCAAATTTTTCGACAAGCTGCTTGGTCTTTGCCCCACCTGGGGTTGCATCCCTGCGCAGGATGAACAGATGCCTGAAACCAAGCGCGCGGTCGACGCCAGAAGCTGTCATGGCCGCGCGAAGTCGGCTTTGGAATGCAATGGCATTGCCGTGCGAAATGACGCGAAAACAGAAATGCTGCTCGCGATCGGCTTCGCTACGGAAGGTAAATGTCAGCCGCCCATGAAGTGACGGCCGCTGCTGGTCAGGGTCCTGCTGCGAAGCGACATCGATGTCGTCGGGCAGATTGAGCTGCCTGGCATAGACGTCCAGCGTTACGGCCAGAATGTCTGCCAAACGCCTCTCGTTGGCTTTCTCAAATAAGCCATCGACCACCGCAGCACTTCGCGCACGCTCGAACATGGCCTGCAGATCGGACGGTGGAGGCGGTGGCGCTGGTACTGGCTGATTGCCAAACGACTTGCAGATCAGCACCTCGCCTGCAGCGATGCAACGCTGCCGGTGATCGTCGCAGGCCTTCAGCAGTTGACGCGGCGTAAATCCGACCGCTGTCCCAAACGCCTCCGGGGCGAATGGCCATGTTTCGTACGGCGCCGGAAATCCAACGGTTGCGTAAGCAGGCGTCAGACGGGCCGCGACAAGCATCTGCGCCATCTGCGGCTGCGATAGCGCATTTAAGCGGGTAGGCTGACGATAACGCGCATCCACGGCAACCGTCGAGCGCGATTTGAGCACCTCCCATGACACATCGAGGCTCGAAATGATCGTTACAGCCCGTTGCTTCACCTCGTGAAGACCCATCAGGCCCTCGACGAGCTTCTCGATGATCGACTGCGTCTCCAGTTGTTCGGCACCGGTGAGCGCCCCCGACTGGCGTCTCTCAATGCTAGCCTCGCTGATGATCGGATCGATCTGGTCGACCGCGATCATCGTAGGCCCAACGAGGCTGAACAACCACGAGAGCCCGCGCACGATTTCGATCGGTGGCTTGCGCAGCGCCACGAACCCGAGATCACGCAGATTCGCCGTATCCAATTCCATGCCCTGCAGCCAGCCATGCGCAATGCTGGCGCACTCGAGGTCATCCGAAATCAGCATCACCAGCGCGCGGACGATATCGCCATGCTGCTGCGTTTTTGCACGGTCTCTACGTGTCAGCGCCGTGATGAAGGTCTTGACCAACTCAGCCATCAATTCACGTGGCCGTCCCTTGTACCGGGCTGCGATTTCAGTCAATTGCGATTGCAGGCTGAGAAGGGAGATGAGCTTTTGAATTAGACGATCATACTGTATTTGGCGCCCGTCGACCCTGATCTGGAGCGAGTTGAGAAATCCGAGTGCCGCCGACGCCCAAAAATCCGTGACGCCGACGAAATCGAGCAGAATGAACGTGCCATCCTCCTCCCAGACACGGCGTCTGAGTTCTCCGACAAGGTGGGTCTTACCGTGCCCTGCCCCACCGAGAATGACGCGCCCAAGTGGCTCGTTGTCGGGCTCGGGTTCGCGCGTATTCCTGAGAAAATAGGCCATGACGTCTTCGACAACGTCCTGATGAATCGCCGATACGCTGTAGGCTTGATCTCGCCAGACGCTTCGCAACTGACGTGCCCAGTTGAAATCCACTTCACGCAAAACATCTAATTCTGTCATTACACTGTTATCCAGATAATATGCCTGGGTTCATTGCCAATCTGCAGCGAAGCGGCGCGGTCCTCGTCCGTGACGTCAGGGCGATAGTCGAGTTGCATCAATGATGCCTCGCCGTCGCGCACCATCTGCATCAGTGCAGAGTCGACCTGTTGGCGGTCGAGGTCAGCAAGACGCGGGCGCAGGTCGCGGAGCAGCAGGCGACGATCAAAACCTCCTGCAACCTCCTGATACGCCGCCCGAATACGCTCGCGCAGCACGGCATGTTCCGGCCGGTGTTGTGCAGCCGGTGCGTCGGTCACCGGTACGGACTGCTCGACGAAGAAATCCGACAGACGCAGGCCGCGCGCCTGCAGGAAAGTGTGCAACCGCGCGAGCCAACCATGAAGGACGGAAGCGCCGGTGACATTGTCCGGCAAGGGATCACCGAGATGTTGCTCCGCCCAATCCCAACCTTTGTCGGTGACGGTAAGCAAGTAGGCGCGCTTAACTGTCGTGACCTCAACGAGACCTGCCTGCTCGAGCGCGCTCCGTTCGGGCGGATCGATCCTGGGCTTCAATTTACCGCCATACGCCGCGCCCCCTTCGCTCAACAATCCCCACATCGCAAGCGTCTGCTTCTCTGTGCGGACTTGCTCTGCGGTCTTTTGCGGCTTGGCCGGACTCTTCTTCGGACTTGCGGCGGCGCTCTTGCGTTTCCGACCGGCCCCGTCCGAGGCTGTGGCTTCAGCCTTCTTCGCTTTCTTTTCAGCCTTCGGTTGCTTTGCTTTCGCCACTGCTGCCTCGCTCATTTGATCCGACCGCGGCAAAGCTGGACGATGTCCCGGATTTTCTCAACGGCTTTTCCGACGTCCTGCGCAACCTCGTCGTTGGCAAGACGCAAGACCGTATATCCGCTCAGCATGAGCTCGTAATCGCGATGCCGGTCATACATAAAGGCGGCGCGATTGCCGTGGCTGCCATAGCCATCGAGTTCGATGACCATCCGGCCCTGCGTCCAAACGAAATCCACTTTCGGCCGCGATCCGCGAACGGTTTCGATGAATTGGTTGCAGTCGAACAAGCGCGCCAATTCCTGATCGCCGCGCAGTGCCTTCTCGAGGCGCTGTTCCGTTTCACTGAGCGGATGTGGCGAACCCATCCAGGGCGCGAGCCAGACTGTGTCCGTTGAAGGCGCCGGTATCTCTGTCTGATCGAGCCCCTCTTCCACCACCAGGACGCGGGCGTCATAGAGGATGCGGTCGAAGGGCGGCTGGTGCGGCGGCAACGCGCGAAACAGCGCGACCACTACGCATTGGGTAAGTTGAGCGATCCATTCCAGCGTATAAACAATGGCGGCAGGGTTGGAGTCCGCGCAGGCCTGCTCGGCATCGATGACCAACGCAAGGCCATGGCGGCTGATCGCGAGCGCAAGCTGCGCCACTTCGACCTCCGCAGGCACGTTCCGAACGCGCGGACGTCTTTGATCCAACGCCAGTTTAGTTGCAGCCTCCGCCCAAGTCATCTGCAAGTCATTGATATCGGCCGCAGCGCGGCGCACGATCGCAGATGCGGCCAGTTGGCCCAGCACGTCAGATCGGCATCCGGCAAAACTAATGTCGGTGAACCAAACAGGCCATAACCGCTGCGCAGTGTCGGCAAGCTGCTCCGTCAATTGCTGAACCGCGGCATCGGTCGTCTGCGCCCGTGACAGCCGCGTAAACAGCGCACGACGAGAATCCGGCTTGGCCTCGAGCTGGTCTATCACACGGCCAAGCATGGCTCCGTCGAGCCCGGCGAGAACCAATACCTTTCCCGGCGTCGCGTTCAGTACGACGCGGCCAATTGAATCTTGTGTAACGATCTCCCCAGCCACGATCGATCACAGCCAACAAAAATACCGTTACAACCGGACAGCGAACGTCCAGTGTGACGATCACAAGACAAAATGGTCGATAACTGCGGTGAAAAAGGTAATCGATTAGTTCTGCAGCCCGCCCCGTTCAGAACATCACGAATTCATCTCAATTTCAAATTGAATACAGAAAAATTTTGAAATAGCGTCGCGAAATCCCAACAGTGGGAGTTAGGGGGATATAATGTCTGGGGTTGTCTCTTTTGGTAACATTGTGAATTCGCTTCGCTCTGTGCGTAACGAATACAACGAGCATCTGAAAGCCGTTCCGCAGTATTCGGCTTTCCTGCTGGTGGAGAGTTCGACGCAACAGGTCGCTGATACCTTGCAGGGCTTGGCGGCCGCGCAGTCGATGGCTGCGGAAGTCGTTGAAGCGCTCGAAGCCGCCAAGGCGAAGTGCCGGCAACATCTTGCAAGCGTGCCCGAATTCCGGGCGCTGCTCGCCATCGACAAGCTGATCAGCGATGTCTCCGCCGACCTCGGCCTGCAGACCGTCACCCAACCGCAGCCGGAGCAGGCTGCACCAGAGTTGAATGCGACGTCGGCATCTGCCGAGCCCGAAACGACTGCGGCGGATCAGGTTGTCGTTGCGGAAGCAGCGCAGGCCGTTCATGCCGAAGCGCAGCCCGAGATCACATCACAAGTCGAGACCACGGAGCAGACTACCGTCGCCCTCACTGCAACGACGCCCCCCGATGCGCAGGCAGAGCAAGCGTCCGCGGACGCGATTTCTC
Source organism: Bradyrhizobium sp. Leo170 (assembly GCF_004296405.1). Classification (GTDB taxonomy): domain Bacteria; phylum Pseudomonadota; class Alphaproteobacteria; order Rhizobiales; family Xanthobacteraceae; genus Bradyrhizobium. Next base: position 13,837 of record NZ_PSRR01000039.1, on the reverse strand, counting down.
AGGTTCAGACCGCACTCAGCGCTCCGGAGGATTCAGCGGAGGTAGCCTATTCCTCCAGTTCATCCGAGCCGGCGGCGAGCGCGCCGACAGACTTGAATCCAGCGAGCGCCGTCGCGACAGAGTCACATTCGGACAGTTCGCCGCCACCACAAACATTCGAAGCCGAAAAAGCCGCGTAGAAGATCGCCTATGGTACATCAATGCCACGCTCGAAAGAGCGTGGCATTTTCATTGGCCCGTGCGATCGCCTGCGCAAACCAATGCGACTTAACATCTCGTTAACCCTCATTCGGTTACCAATGCCTTAAAGGCAGAGGGAGCCGAGTCGATGATCGAAGATGCCGTCGCCAAGATCCAAGCCATCGAGCAAGCACTGAAAGGCAAGACGCTGATCCAGTTGCAGGCGCGCCTCACCATTCGCGGTTGTTTAAAAGAGCTCCGCGACATCTCTGCGCAGCTTGAGCCCGACGGCAGGCGCTTGCCCCCGCACTGACGGCTCTACATGCGCGAGACGGGATCACGCTCCGCATATTCCCGCCATCCCCTCTCCCGCAGCGTACACGCCGGGCATTCGCCACAGCCGTAGCCCCAATCGTGCGGCGCGCCGCGTTCGCCGAGATAGCAGGTATGGGAGTGCTCGCGGATCAGGTCGACCAGGCCAGTGCCGCCGAGTTCGTGGGCGAGCTTCCAGGTCTCGGCCTTGCTGAGCCACATCAGCGGCGTGTGCAGTTCGAAATTCCTGGCCATGCCGAGGCTGAGCGCCGACTGCAGCGCCTTGATGGTCTCGTTGCGGCAATCGGGATAGCCGGAATAATCGGTCTCGCACATGCCGCCGATGATGTGGCGGATGCCGCGCCGGTAGGCCAGCGCGGCCGCGAAGGTGAGGAATACGAGGTTGCGGCCAGGCACGAACGTATTGGGCAGGCCGTCCGCTCCCATCGCGATCGCGACGTCACGCGTCAGCGCAGTGTCTGAGATTTCGGCGAGCGTCGGGATTTCCAGCGTGTGACTCTCGCCAAGCTTTGAAGCCCAGTCCGGCCGCAGCGCCTTGATGCCGGAAATCAGCCCCTCCCGGCATTCGAGCTCGATCGCGTGGCGCTGGCCATAGGCGAAACCGAGCATTTCGACGCGCGCAAAATGCTTGAGCGACCAGGCGAGGCAGGTGGTGGAATCCTGCCCGCCGGAGAACAGCACCAGCGTTGTTTCGGACGACAAATCTTCGCTCATGGCGCTCGCTTTAGCACCACCTGCGACGGCGGCCAACCGGTGGAAATCGGCATATTTCAGCGCGTTCCGCTGGGATCGGGCCATCGCTTACGGCATAAAGCGGGACAAGCAGAATTCTGGTGCCCGCATGACCCCTTCCCGCGACATTTCACGCCTTCTTGAGATCATGGCCGCGCTGCGCACGCCCGTGACCGGCTGCCCCTGGGATCTCGAGCAGAATTTTGCGACGATTGCTCCCTACACGATCGAGGAAGCCTATGAGGTGGTGGACGCCATCACCCGCGGCGACCTCGACGATCTCAGGGAAGAACTCGGCGATCTCCTGCTGCAGGTGGTGTTCCACGCCCGCATGGCAGAGGAGCAGAACGCCTTTGCGTTCGGCGATGTCGTAGAGGCGATCACCAGGAAGATGATCCGGCGGCACCCGCATGTGTTCGCCGACAAGGACGGCAATCTTGCTCCCTCCCACGTCAAGGAAGTCTGGGATCGCATCAAGGCTGAGGAGAAGGCTGAGCGTGCGGCCCGCCGGCCGCCGGAAGAGGTCGGGCACAAATCGTTGCTGTCCGGGATCAAGGCTGGCCAGCCTGCCCTGACGCGCGCGATGGAATTGCAGCGCAAGGCCTCGACCGTCGGCTTCGACTGGAATGATCCGCGCGCGGTGTTGAAGAAAATCCGCGAGGAGGCCGACGAGATCGAGGCAGCGCTCGACGGAGCCGATGCTGATGAACTGGCGGAAGAAACCGGCGACCTGCTGTTCGCGGCGGTCAATCTCGCGCGGCACGTCGGCGCCGATCCGGAAACCGCACTCCGCGGCACCAACGCCAAATTCGAGCGCCGCTTCGCCTATATCGAGCGCGGGCTAGAGGCGCGTGGACGCTCGCTTGGAGAAGCGTCGCTGGAGGAGATGGACGCGCTGTGGAACGAGGCGAAGGGCGTTCCTAGCCCGGATGGAGCGTAAGCGAAATCCGGGGTTCTTGCCTATGGCTCGATCGGTCCCGGATTGCGCTGCCTCCATCCGGGCTACGGCGCTTCCGCTCACATCACATGCGGCACGGCGTCGAAGCGAGACACGACAATATCGCGCTTGGTCTCGTCGACGCGCACGGTCATATCAAAGCGGCCGTCGTGCAGCTTCTTGTCGAGCACCTCGGAATTGCGGTGCAGCCAGCTAATGCCGGCGCCGTCGGAGGCATCGATCGACAGATCCAGCGTCATGCGCCTTGCCGCCAGCCGATCCTCGATGGCGGCGAGGAGTTCGTCGATGCCCTCCCCGTTCCAGGCGGAGGCCAGGAAAGCCGGCCGCTCCGGCGGGCGACGGGCGGCGATGTTGCGCAAATTCGCCCGCTCCTCAGGATCGAAGCGGTCGATCTTGTTCCAGACTTCGATGATGCGCTGGCCGCCGTCGGCATCGGGATCGATCCCGAGCTGACGCAGCACCGCCTCGACATCGCGCTCCTGAGCCTCGGCATCCTCATGCGAGATGTCGCGGACGTGGAGGATGAGGTCGGCTTCCAGCACCTCTTCCAGCGTGGCCCGGAATGCCGCGACGAGCTGTGTCGGCAGGTTGGAGATGAAGCCGACGGTGTCCGACAGCATCGCCTTGCCGCCATGCGGCAGATGCAGCGCGCAAGGTCGGATCGAGCGTCGCGAACAGCATGTCGGCGGCCTGGACGTCGGCACGGGTCAACCGGTTGAACAGCGTCGACTTGCCCGCATTGGTGTAGCCGACCAGCGCCACCACGCGGTACGGCACGCGCTGGCGGCCGGCGCGGTGCAATCGCCGCGTCGCCTGCACTTTCTTCAGCTCGCTTTCGAGCTTGGTGATGCGCTCGCCGATCAGCCGCCGGTCGGCCTCGATCTGGGTTTCGCCGGGGCCGCCCATGAAACCGAAGCCGCCGCGCTGGCGCTCGAGATGGGTCCATGACCGCACCAGCCGGCTGCGCTGGTAATTGAGATGCGCGAGTTCGACCTGCAGTGCGCCTTCCCTGGTCTTGGCGCGGCGGCCGAAGATCTCCAGAATCAGGCCGGTGCGGTCGAGCACCTTGGTGTTCCAGGCCTTCTCCAGGTTGCGCTGCTGGATCGGCGACAGCGCGCAATCCATCACCACGAGTTCGATGTTGTGGCCGGCGACGAGGCCGGCGATCTCCTCGACCTTACCTTTGCCGAGATAGGTCGCCGGCCTGATCTGGCTGACCGGGGCAATCACGCTGTCGATCACCGCAAGATCGATGGCACGGGCAAGCCCGGCCGCTTCCTCAATCCGCCCCTCGAAGTCGCGGACAGAAGCCTCCGTTTGCGCCTCGGCGTCGCCGCGGCGCGTGCGCATATACGGGCCGATGACAATCACCCGCCCGCTATCAATTCCCTCCGCCGACCGTGGCCGGTCGGCGGCCCCTTCACGATTACGGGGCTCCAATCAGTTCACTCTCAACCCTGTGTATCCTCACCGCCTTCAAACAACTGGATCGGTGCGCCCGGCATGATGGTCGAGATCGCGTGCTTGTAGACAAGCTGCGAATGACCGTCGCGCCGGAGTAAAAGGCAGAAATTGTCAAACCATGTGACAATGCCCTGCAGTTTCACGCCATTCACCAGAAAGATCGTCAGTGGCGTCTTGGTCTTACGAACATGATTTAGGAAGGTGTCTTGTAGATTTTGAGCGCGGTCTGCCGCCATTTTTGTTGTCCCGCCGTCTTGTGGTTCTTCTTATTGGAATGTTGGAACCGGTTGGAGCCCTCTGATGGAGCCTTTCCCCGGTCGCCGGCCTGTCCTGAGTTCCCCCTCTGACAGGCTCGGCGGTAGGATTAGAGGGCAGGCCCGCCTATTAGGCAAGCCGGTTCACGCGCCACCCATGAACAAGAATCGGCAATTGCCGCAAAAGCATGGGGAAAAAAGCGATCATTCCCAGTCAATTGCATGGATCTGCGACCGGTTGGCTCAGCCGACCCCCAAGGCCTTGAGCTTGCGATGGAGCGCGGAGCGCTCCATGCCGACGAACTCCGCCGTGCGCGAGATATTGCCGGAAAACCGGCTGATCTGGGCAATCAGATAGTCGCGCTCGAACACCTCGCGCGCCTCGCGCAGCGGTAACCCCATGATGTGCTCGCCATTGCTGCTGGTCGGCATCGCCGGCACCATGGAGCCGACGTCCTGCGGCAACATGTCCGCCGTGATGATCGCCTCCGGGCCGCCGCCGGCCAGAATCATCACCCGCTCGACATTGTTGCGGAGCTGGCGGACGTTGCCCGGCCAAACATGGGACTGCAGCACCGCCATCGCGTCCTGGCCGATCTGCCGCTTCGGCAGGCCGGTCGCCGCCGAGATCTGGTCCATGAAATAGTCGATCAATTCAGGGATATCCTCGCGCCGCTCGGACAGCGGCGGGACGCGGATCGGGACCACCGACAGGCGGTGGTAGAGATCCTCGCGGAAGTGGCCGGCCGCGATCTCTTCCTCCAGGTTGCGCGCGGTGGAGGAAATGATGCGCACGTCGACATGGACCTTTGCGGTGCCGCCGGAGCGCTGAAAGGTCTGGTCGACCAGCACCCGCAAGATCTTGTTCTGGGTTTCGCGCGGCATATCGGCGATCTCGTCGATGAACAGCGTACCGCCATGGGCCTCTTCCAGGGCGCCCGGCTTGCGCGGCTGCTCGCCATTGGACGCCTCGACGCCGAACAGCTCGACCTCCATCCGCTCGGGCGTGATCGCAGCCGCGTTGATGACGACAAACGGTCCGTCGGCGCGGCTCGATGCCTGGTGCAGCGTACGCGCCACCAGCTCCTTGCCGGAGCCTGCCGGACCGACAATCAGGATGCGGCTGTTCGCCTTGGCGGCGCGCTCGATGGTCTGGCGTAGCTGGTTCATGCAGGCGGAGCGGCCGGTCAAAACGCTTGCAGTTGGAGCCTGTTGCTTGAGTTCCTTCACTTCGCGCTTGAGGCGCGAATTCTCCAGCGCCCGGTTGGCGACCAGGATCAGCCGGTCCGACTTGAACGGCTTTTCGATGAAGTCATAGGCGCCGCGCTTGATCGCAGCGACCGCGGTCTCGATGTTGCCGTGGCCGGAGATCATCACCACCGGCAGGTCGGCATTATCCTTCTTGATCTGCTCCAGAAGCTGCAGCCCGTCGAGCTTCGAGCCCTGCAGCCAGATGTCGAGGAAGACCAGATGCGGGCGACGGTTGGCGATCTCCGCCAGCGCCGAATCGCTGTCGCGCGCGGTGCGCGAGGAAAAACCTTCGTCTTCGAGGATGCCCGCAACGAGGTCGCGAATGTCTGCTTCATCGTCGACAATCAGAATGTCACTTGCCATGGGTTACACCTGCCTGTCAGTCGCCTGTCGCTGCTTGGATTTTCGCTTGGATATTGGTCGTGGATGCCGGGTCGCTGGTCGCGGATGCCGGAGGATTTTTTTCTTCGTCCGGCGCGCTTGACTGCTGCGACTCGGGGCCGGCCGCCTGAGGCGGCTCGTTCGCCCCCGCCTTCGGCGGCTGGCCGGAGACGGCGAATCGAAGCCGCATCCAGGCACCGCGCTGCCCGGGACGGAAATCGGAGGCGTCCTTGAGCTCGATGCGGCCGCCATGGTCTTCGAGCACGCGGCCGACGATCGCAAGCCCGAGCCCGGTGCCCTTCTGGCGCGTCGTGACATAGGGCTCGAGCAGGCGTGCGCGCGCGACCTTCGGCAGGCCGATGCCGTTGTCGATCACGTCGATGATGATCTCCTCGCCCTCGCGCTGCGCGATGACGTCGATCCGCCCCTTGCCCAGCTCTTCCGGCGGCACCTGCTCGATCGCTTCGGTCGCATTCTTGATGATGTTGGTCAGCGCCTGCGAGATCAGCCGGCGATCGAACTGCGCCCGCATCGGGTCCTGCTTGATGTCGGCCTCGATTTCGAGCTCGGGGTGCGCGACCTTCATCAGGAACACCGCCTGCCGCACGGTGTCAGCGACGTCCTCGCCCTCCATCACGGGCTTGGGCATGCGGGCAAAGCGCGAGAATTCGTCGACCATGCGCCTGATGTCGTCGACCTGGCGCACGATGGTGTCGGTGCATTGTTCGAAGATCGACTTGTCCTTCTCCTCGGTGATGGTCTTGCCGAATTTGCGGCGGATGCGTTCGGCCGAAAGCTGGATCGGCGTCAGCGGATTCTTGATCTCATGCGCGATACGGCGCGCGACGTCGCCCCAGGCCGAGGTGCGCTGCGCCGAGACCAGCTCGGTGATGTCGTCGAGCGTGATGATGTAATTGTCCCAGGAGTGGCTGGTCTTTTCGGCGGAGATGCGGACCGACAAATTGCGCTCGTGGCCGTCGCGCGTGATGGTGATCTGGCCCTGGACCAGGCGCTGGGTGCCTTCCCGCGCCGTCTTCATCATCTCGTCGAGCTCGGGAAGCACGTCCGAGAGCGGATGGCCCAAGGTCTCCGACTCGGCGTGGCCGATCAGCTTCTCTGCCGAGCGATTGAGGGTGCCGACGCTGCCGGACGGATCGACGCCGATGATGCCGGCGCTGGCCGATGACAGCACTGCCTCGATGAAGCGGCGGCGGCTGTCGATCAGTTCGCTGGCATTGACGAGTTCGTCGCGCTGGGTCCGCAACTCCTGCGTCATCTTGTTGAAAACCTCGCCGAGCTGAGCGAGGTCGCCCTCCGATTTGCGCACGGGGACCTGCACATTGAGATTGCCCGTTGAGACGTCGCCCGCCGCGGCCATCAGTCGGCGGATCGGCGCGACCAGCCGGTTGGCGAAGTTGAGACCGGTCAGCACCGACGCCATCAGGATGGTCAGTGCGATGACCGCGAACATCAGCGCGAACGCCACCTGGATGCCGAGCCGACGCGCCTCAAGCTGAGCATATTCGGCAGCGCTGGTCTGGGTCTGCTTGAGCTGGGCAACGATGGTCGGATCAAGCAGACGCGCCACGTACAGGAATGTGTCGTCATAAGCCCGCAGGCGGACCACGGAGGCGACATAGCTTTCGGGGAAAACCGAGATTTCCGGCTCTGTCTCGTTGACGTTCTTGAGAATTTCGAGCGGTGGTAGTGCGTAGTTCAGACGACTACCGGTGTCCGCGCTGTTGAGAACGTTGCCGTCCTTGTCCAATAGCAGCGCAACCGGCAGATTGCGCGCCGCCGCGCCCGCCGTCAGGAGCTGCATGAACGTCATGCGGTCCTGGTCATACAGTGGCCTTGCATGGGCGAGGTCATTCGCCATCCCCAAGACGTCGCCGCGGATGAGCTGCGCATGCTCCTGCATGTAGGCGCCGGCGATCGTCAGCGAATTCTGGATCACCTCTTTCGTGGGGCCCGAGAAGAGCCGGTCGAGGCCGCGCTCGATGGTGACATTGGCAACGATCGAGACCAGGACCGCGGGCAGCACAGCGACCACGGAGAACAGGCCGACGATCTGCACATGCAGCCGCGCCGCCGCTCGGCCGCGCCGCCTCGCCTGCACCATCTGCCAGACCTCGCGGACAATGATGCCGACCAAGAGCAGGATGGTCGTGGCGTTGATTAGCAGGAAGGAACGGACCACCTCGGGCGTCGGCTCGATCGGGGTCAGCCCCGTCAGCACCACGAACGTAAGGAACGCCGACAAGAGCGCAATCGCCACCGCAAAGGGCGCCAGCCACTTCGCAAGCGGCACCCCCCTTTTCTCGGTACGTGAAGGTTCGTACGGCTGGGCCGTGGTCTCTGGGCTGGTCATTCCGGCAAGGATGAACTGAAGGCCTCAACGTCCGCTGATCGAGCGGACTGATGCAATCATATCACAATGTTGCCGAATTGCGACATTTCCGCGGCGCCTGCTCAGGAATGAACAGGGTTCCACAGCCCTCTCGGAGGTCCCCTCGTTCGGGGCGGCGAGCTACCGAATTCGAAACCTCGAGATTCTCCGACGTGCAATCGCACATCGGAGTTGACGCAACGCGCGCCCCGGAATGACGGATCGGGGTTAGCCCCCGCTCCGGTAGACCTGAATATCGAGGTCCCTGATCTTCTTGCGCAGCGTGTTGCGGTTGAGGCCGAGCAAGTCGGCGGCGCGGATCTGGTTGCCGCGGGTGGCCGCGAGCGCAGCCGTCAGGAGCGGCACCTCGATCTCCTTGAGGATGCGGTGGTAGAGGCCCGGGGGCGGTACGCCATTCGGGAAGCCGGAGAAGTGCGAGGACAAATAGGCCTCGACCGCGCCACCGAGATTGTCCACCCCGTGCTGGGTGTTGCCGCCGGAGTTGACGGCCGGCGGAGCCAGTTCGCCGTCGATGACGGACGCGGTGATCACATCCTGCGGATAAAGTGCCGCCAGCCGGCGTGCGAGGTTTTCCAGTTCGCGGACGTTGCCGGGCCAGCGGTGCTGCTTCAGCCGCTCCAGCGCCTGGGCGTCGAGCTTCTTTGGCGGCAGGCCGTCCTTCTCAGCGAGCGCAAAGAAGTGCCTGATCAGGTCGGGCAGATCCTCGATCCGCTCGCGCAAGGGCGGCAGCCGCAGCGGCACCACGTTCAAGCGGAAGAACAGGTCTTCGCGGAACAGGCCCTGCTGGATCAGGATCCGCAAATCCTTGTTGCTGGCGGCGACGATGCGCACGTCGGTCTTGATCGGGGTACGTCCGCCGACGGTGGTGTATTCCCCCTGCTGCAGCACGCGCAGCAGCCGGGTCTGCGCCTCCATCGGCATGTCGCCGATCTCGTCGAGGAACAGCGTGCCGCCTTCCGCCTGCTCGAACCGGCCCGAGGCGCGGGTATTGGCGCCGGTGAACGCGCCGCGTTCATGGCCGAACAATTCCGACTCGATCAGGTCGCGCGGGATCGCCGCCATGTTGACGGCGACGAAGGGGCCGTTCCGCCGCTTGCCGTAGTCGTGCAGCGCACGGGCGACCAGTTCCTTGCCGGTGCCGGATTCGCCCGAGATCATCACGGTAAGGTCGGTCTGCATCAGCCGCGCCAGCACGCGGTAGATTTCCTGCATCGCCGGCGAGCGGCCGACCAACGGAATCGAGTCGAACTCGGAGTCGTCGGCGGCGCTCGCCACCCTCTCCTTCGGCTCGGCGAGCGCCCGGCCGACGATGGTGATCAGCTCCTTCAGGTCGAACGGCTTCGGCAGATATTCGTAGGCGCCGCGCTCGGAGGCCCTGATCGCCGTCATGAAGGTGTTTTGCGCGCTCATGACGATGACGGGCAGGTTCGGCCGCATCTTCTTGATCCGCGGCAACAGGTCGAACGCGTTCTCGTCGGGCATCACCACGTCGGTGATGACGAGATCGCCCTCGCCCTGGCTCACCCAGCGCCACAGCGTCGCCGCGTTGCCGGTCAACCGCACCTCGTACCCGGCGCGTGACAGGGCCTGGTTGAGAACCGTGCGGATGGCGGTATCGTCATCAGCAACGAGAATGCTACCTGCGGGCATTGTCTTTCCTCATCTTGCGTCCTGTGAGGCATGCGATGGCGTACCCGGAACGTCCTCGCGGCTGCTTTGGTCGATTTGTTTGGCGGGGTTGTACATCGGCATCAGCACGCGGAAGGTGGTCTTCCGCGGCTGGGATTCGCATTCGATGATGCCGCCGTGATCGCCGACGATTTTGGCCACGAGCGCAAGCCCGAGGCCACTGCCGGTCTGTTTTGTGGTGACGAAGGGATCGAACAGATTGGGCAACAGGTCTTCCGGTACGCCGGAGCCGTTGTCCTTGACGCAGAATTCCAGCGGCAGCGACACCCGCGATTTCTTGCCGGGTACCGACAGCCGGACGCCCGGACGGAACGCGGTGGTGAGCTGGATTTCCGCATCGGTGCCGAGATCGGCCACCGCCTCGGCGGCGTTCTTCACCAGATTGAGGAACACCTGGATGAGCTGATCCTGGTTGGCGAGAACCGGCGGCAGCGACGGGTCGTAATCCTCGATGAAGCGGACGTTACGCGCGAAGCCGGACTGCGCCAGCCGTTTGACGTGGTCGAGCACTGAATGGATGTTGACCGGGCCGCGGGCGACCGGCCGATCGTCGCCGAACACTTCCATGCGGTCGACCAGGGTGACGATGCGGTCGGCCTCGTCGCAGATCAGCCGGGTCAGCATGCGGTCATCCGAGGAGGCCTGCTGCTCCAAGAGTTGCGCCGCGCCGCGGATGCCCGACAGCGGGTTCTTGATCTCATGTGCCAGCATCGCCGCCAGCGCGATCACCGAGCGCGCGGCGCTGCGATGGGTAAGCTGCCGGTCCATCTTGTCGGCGATGGTGCGCTCCTGCAGCATCACGACGATATGCCCCGGCCGCTCCGTGACTGGCGCCACATGCAAATCGACCTGGCGGTCGCCGCCGATCCGCGGCGTGCCGAGGTCGACCTTGTATTCGTTGACCGGCGACCCCGAGGTGCGCACCTGGTCGATCAGCGCGAGCAGCGGGCTGCCGAATGGCACCAGTTCCTTCAGCGACTGCCGCTGCAGGAACTGCGTGGAGATTTCGAAAAACGATTCGGCGGCGATGTTGGCGTCGGCGATACGGCCATCCGGCGCCACCAGCAGCACCGGGTTCGGCAGCGCGTTGAGAATGGCCTCGCTGTCGGAGGGCATGCGCCGGCGAGTCTCTGCGGCTGATGTCATGCAGCAGCACTCCATGCAAAATCGTCGTAAGCATCCTGAAGCGATTGATGCACACTCGAGGGTTCGTCCGAGGTCAGGATGCTTTGCCGCCAGCCCTTCAGCGTCGCTGCCGGAGCGCGGCTGCAGTGGGCGGCGATCTCCAGCGCCCAACCGAGATGTTTTCGCGCGTGCTTGAGCCCGACACGGACACCGTAATGGCTCAGGACGGCATCATAGAGCTCACGGATATGGCTGAGCTGCTCGGCGAGCGGCGGCGCCTGCTCGGCAATGCCGGTCTCGAGCCGGCGCGCGATCTGCCCGGGCAGCCAGGGCTGACCCTGCGCGCCGCGTCCGATCATGACCGCGTCTGCGCCGGACTCATCGAGCGCGGTCACCACCCTCTCGAAGGAGGTGATGTCGCCATTGACGACGAGCGGGATCGAGACGGCGTCCCTGACTTCACGCACAGCGGCCCAATCCGCCTCGCCCTTGTAGAACTGGCAGCGCGTGCGGCCGTGCACCGTCACCATCTGCACGCCGGCGGCTTGCGCACGCCGTGCCAGTTCCGGCGCATTGCGCGTGCGGTCATCCCAGCCGAGCCGCATCTTCAGTGTCACCGGCACCTTGACCGCGGCGATCGTCGCCTCGATCAGGCTTGTCGCGTGATCGAGGTCGCGCATCAAAGCGGAGCCGGACTGGCCGCCGGTCACGTGGCGCGCCGGGCAGCCCATGTTGATATCGATGATGTCGGCGCCGGCGGCCTCCGCGATCCTCGCGCCCTCGGCCATCCAGCGGGCCTCGCACCCGGCGAGTTGAACCACATGCGGCCCGATCCCGGCCGCCTCGCAGCGCAAAAGCGAGATCGGTCTGCCCTGCGCAAGATCGTCGCTTGCGGTCATCTCCGAGACGACAAGCCCCGCGCCGAGACTCGCCGCGAGACGCCGAAACGGGGCATCAGTCACGCCGGACATGGGGGCGAGAAGCACCGGGTTGGCGACGGTAATGTCACCTATTTTCAAAGAGTTACGACGTGTTCTTGCGAGTCCGGTCACAAGCTTCTCGTGTTACTGGCGGCAGCCTTATCGCGCCGCCGCCCTATATTTTGAGCACAATTCTTGTGCAGTCAAGCGTTATGCCTACGGTTTAGACATTTCTATCATTTGCGCAAGTGCACCGCAACAAGAACTGCTTTTCCCACAGGGTATGGGAATAGCTCTGTCATTGGGCATCCAGCATGGTAAGGGCTGTGCGCTGGCGGAAAGCCCGGCGCCCTCACCTTAACCAACTCGTATACAGTTTCGTCCAATGCCCAGACCTGAGCGCACCGCCGCCATCCTTGTTGCAGCCGGCCGCGGGCTTCGCGCCGGCGCGGGCGGGCCGAAGCAGTACCGGATGATCGGCGGACAGACGGTGATCTTCCGGGCGATGGAGCCGTTCAGCCGACATCCCGATGTTTTCGCCGTGCAGCCCGTCGTCAATCCCGATGATGCCGCCCTCTTCAACGAAGCAGTCGTGGGCCTTCGCCATCGGCCGCCGACAAACGGTGGCGCGACAAGGCAAGCGTCCGTGCGTGCGGGACTGGAGGCACTTGCGAGCGAGAAGCCCGACATCGTGCTGATCCACGACGCCGCGCGGCCCTTCGTGACGCAGGCGCTGATCTCGCGCGCGATCGACGCGGCCGGCCGTACCGGTGCCGCTGTTCCCGCGGTCCCGGTCACCGATACTATCAAGCTGACCGGTACGAACGGCGATGTCGAAGCGACGCCCGATCGCGCGCGGCTGCGAATCGCGCAGACGCCACAGGTCTTTCGGTTCGACGTGATCCTGGATGCGCATCGCCGCGCCGCGCGCGAGGGCTTGAGCGATTTCACCGACGATGCCGCGATTGCCGAATGGGCGGGATTGACGGTGGCGACCTTTGAAGGCGATCCTGCGAACATGAAACTCACCACACCTGAAGACTTCGTCCGCGAGGAGGCCCGCCTCGCCAGCCTGCTCGGCGACATCAGGACCGGCACCGGCTACGACGTACATGCGTTCGGGGAAGGTGATCACGTGATGATCTGCGGCGTGCGCGTGCCGCACACGAAGGGCTTTCTCGCCCATTCCGACGGCGATGTCGGCCTGCATGCGCTGGTCGACGCCATTCTCGGCGCGCTCGCGGACGGCGACATCGGCTCGCATTTTCCGCCGAGCGATCCGCAGTGGAAGGGCGCCTCTTCCGACCGATTCCTGAAATATGCCGTCGATCGCATCACCGCGCGCGGCGGCCGCATCGCCAATCTCGAGGTGACGCTGATCTGCGAACGGCCGAAGATCGGCCCCCTGCGCGACACCATGCGGGCGAAGATCGCCGAGATCTCGGGCGTGAACATCTCGCGCATCGCGGTGAAGGCGACGACCAGCGAGAAACTGGGCTTCACCGGCCGTGAGGAAGGCATCGCAGCCACTGCGAGCGCCACCATTCGCCTCCCCTGGAGCGAGTAACCATGAGCGGCAGCGACGCGCGCGCCCTCTCCCGCTCGCTGCTCGATCTGTGCCGGATGCGGAAATTGACCATCGCGACGGCGGAGTCCTGCACCGGCGGGCTGGTCGCGGGCGCGCTCACCGATATCCCCGGCTCCTCCGACGTCATCGATCGCGGCTTCGTCACCTATTCCAACGAGGCCAAGCGCGCCATGCTCGGCGTCAACGCGCTGACGCTTTCGACCTTCGGCGCGGTCAGCAAGGAGACCGCGACCGCCATGGCGGTCGGTGCCCTGGAGCGTGCCGGCGTCGATCTTGCGGTCGCCATCACCGGCATCGCCGGTCCCGGCGGCGCCACCCCGGGCAAGCCAGTCGGTCTGGTGCATTTCGCGGTCGCCGCCCGCGATGGCCGGATCATGCATCGTGAGCACCGCTTCGGCGCGATCGGGCGCACCGCAGTACGGCAACGCTCCGTGGTGGAAGCCCTGCGCATGCTGATGGAAGTGGCGCGCGGCCCCCAGGCCGCGGCCAAGCCGCGCCGCGAAGCATCTAGCCGCCTGCGTCCCCGCGTCGCGCGCTCCCCGCGCCGCAGCG
>NZ_PSRR01000038.1 GCF_004296405.1 Bradyrhizobium sp. Leo170 | reverse complement strand
GCCGCGACCAACGACATCCTGCGCGCGCGGTCGTGTTCGGCGTCGTCATCGCCATCATCGTGCTCAAGCCGAAGGGGCTGTTTGCCCTGAAGGGGCGCTGACGATGCCGGTGAAACGCAAGATCGACTGGGCGATCTATGCCGCGTTCGTGGTGCTGATGATGCTCCTGCCGCTGGTGATGGATGCGTTCTGGCTGAACCGGGCCGCAAAGTATCTCGTCTACGGCATGCTCGGCGTCGCGGTCGCGCTGTCCTGGGGCTATGCCGGCATCCTCAATCTCGGCCAGGGCCTGTTCTTCGGCGCCGGCGCCTACATGCTGGCGATGTCGCTGAAGCTCGCGAGCACCACCAGCCTGCAGCAGGGTTCCGACAAGCCGGTACCGGACTTCATGCTGTGGAACGCCGAGCCGGGCGCGCCGACCGAGCTCTGCTGCATTAACAAGGCCTCATTCCTGTGGCTGCCGTTCCAGAGCCAGTGGTTCGGCGTTGCGATGGGGCTGATCCTGCCGGTGCTGCTCGCGACGATCCTCGGCACCATCGTGTTCCGCAAGCGTATCTCCGGCGTGTTCGTCTCCATCATCACGCTGGCGCTGGTGCTGCTGGTTCGTCTGGTGGTGATCGACTCGCAGCCCGTCACCAACGGCTTCAACGGGCTTACCGATCTCGGCTGGTTCAATGTCGCGGGCCTCGAGTTCGACCCTTACATCGTTCCCACCTACTATCTCGTCGCGGTCTCGCTCAGCCTGGTCCTTGTCGGCGCGCGGCTCCTGATCGATACGCGCTCCGGACTGATCCTGCAGGCGGTGCGCGACGACCAGAACCGGGCGCGCTATCTCGGCTTCGACGTGCCGGCCTACCAGACCTTCTTCTTCGCGGTCTCGGCGGCGATCGCGGGCTTTGCCGGCATGCTCTACGTGATCGTATCGGAGTTCGCGTCGCCGACCTTCATGGACCTGACCTTCTCCATCACCATGGTGGTGTGGGCGGCGGTCGGAGGCCGCGCCTCGATCTTGGGCGCCTGCATCGGCGCGATCCTGATCAACACGATTTCGGCGACCGTCAGCGAGACCGAAGGCTTTGCCGAAGCCTGGAAAGCGATCATCGGCCTGATCTTTGTGCTGGTGGTGCTCTATCTGCCGCGCGGCCTTGCCGGGCTCGCGCATGACTTCATCGACCGCTTATTGGCGCGCAAGCCCGCGGCCTCTCCGCGGGCGTTGCAGGTGAGCGAAACCTCGTCGCAGCTCGCGGAGTAGGCGATGGCGCAGGCGGCACTCACCATCGACGGCTTGAGCGTGGATTTCGAGGGCTTCAAGGCCGTCAACGGCGTGACCATGACGGTCGACGACGGCGAGTTGCGCGTGCTGCTGGGCGCCAACGGCGCCGGCAAGACCACGCTGATGGACCTGATTTCCGGCAAGACCAAGTCGACCGACGGTCGCGTTTATCTGCACGATACCGACATCACCAACTGGGAAGAGCACAAGATCGCGCGCGCCGGCATCGGCCGGAAGTTCCAGATCCCGAGCGTGTTCAAGGAGCTTACGGTCCGTCGCAATCTCGAAGTGGCGAGCTGCAAGAAGCCGGGCGTGTTCGCCAATCTGCGCTTCGGCTTCGGCGCGGAGGCGGAGCGCAATGTCGACGCGGTGCTGGAGCTGATCGGCCTCATCGAGGAGCAGGACCGCATCGCCGCCTATCTCAGCCACGGCCAGACCCAGTGGCTCGAGCTCGGCCTCCTGATCACGCAAAACCCAAAGATCATCCTGCTGGATGAGCCGACCGCCGGCATGACCCAGGCCGAGACGCACAAGACCTCGGAGATCGTCAACAACCTCAAGGGCCGTCACACGATCATCGTAGTCGAGCACGACATGGCCTTCGTGCGCGAGATCGCCGAGCGCATCACGGTGTTGCATCTCGGCCAGGTGCTGGCCGAGGGAAATGTCGAGCAGATCGAGAACAATCCGAAGGTGCGCGAAGCCTATCTGGGATCGAAGGGGATCTCGTGATGCTCGCCTTCGCCCATGTCGACAGTTTCTATGACCGCAGCCACATCCTGCACGATGTCTGCCTCGACGTGCCCGACGGCGAGGTGACCGCCGTGATGGGTCGCAACGGCACCGGCAAGACCACGCTGTTGAAGACGCTGATGGGGCTGACCGACCGGATGGGCGGCGAGATCAGGTTCGATGGCGACAACCTCGGCGCCAAGCCGACCTTTCAGCGCGCGCGGGCGGGCATCGCCTATGTGCCGCAGGGCCGTGAGATCATCCCGGACTTCTCGATCCGCGAGAACATCCTGATGGGCTCGTTTGCCCGCAGCGACGGCAAGCGCGAGATCCCGCCGCTGGTGGCCGAACTGTTCCCCTATCTGATCGACAATCTCGACCGCAATGGCGGCGTGCTGTCCGGCGGTCAGCAGCAGCAGCTCGCGATCGCGCGCGCGCTCGCCGCCGATCCGAAGATCATCCTGCTGGATGAGCCCAATGAAGGCATCCAGCCCTCGATCGTCGAGGAGATCGAGAACGTCATCATCCGCCTCAACCGGGACGTCGGGCTCACCGTCGTCCTGGTCGAGCAGAACGTATCGTTCGTCCGCCGCGCCGCGCATCGCTTCGCGATGATGGAGAAGGGGCGCGTGGTGGCGTCGGGCGAGATCGGCGAGCTCAGCGACACGCTGGTTCACCGCCACATGGCGGTGTGAGCTGGATGTCGCGGGGGGCAGGCAACGGTGCGTGAGGACCAAGAACCAGTGACCAGAAAACCGCAAGGAGAGCGATATGCTGCACGGTGATATTACTTCCAGCAACGACACGGTGGGCGTCGCCGTCGTGAACTACAAGATGCCGCGCCTTCACACCAAGGCGGAGGTGCTCGCCAACGCCCGCAAGATCGCCGACATGATCGTCGGCATGAAGACCGGCCTGCCGGGCATGGATCTGGTGATCTTCCCGGAATATTCCACCCACGGCATCATGTACGACTCCAAGGAGATGTACGAGACCGCGTCCGTCGTGCCAGGCGAGGAGACCGAGATCTTTGCCGAAGCCTGCCGCAAGGCGAAGGTCTGGGGCGTGTTCTCGCTGACCGGCGAGCGGCATGAGGATCATCCTAAGAAGGCGCCCTACAACACGCTGATCCTGATGAACGACAAGGGCGAGATCGTGCAGAAATATCGCAAGATCATGCCCTGGGTGCCGATCGAGGGCTGGTATCCTGGCAACTGCACCTACGTCTCCGAGGGGCCGAAGGGCCTGAAGGTTTCGCTCATCATCTGCGACGACGGCAATTATCCCGAGATCTGGCGTGACTGCGCGATGAAGGGCGCGGAGCTGATCGTGCGTTGCCAGGGCTACATGTATCCGGCGAAGGACCAGCAGGTGATCATGGCTAAGGCGATGGCCTGGGCCAACAACGTCTATGTCGCGGTCGCGAACGCCGCCGGCTTCGATGGCGTCTATTCCTATTTCGGCCATTCGGCGATCATCGGCTTCGACGGCCGCACGCTCGGCGAATGCGGCGAGGAGGATTACGGCGTGCAATATGCCCAGCTCTCGAAATCGCTGATCCGCGACGCGCGCGCGAATGGCCAGTCGCAGAACCATCTCTTCAAGCTGGTTCATCGCGGCTACACCGGCATGATCAATTCCGGTGACGGCGACCGCGGCGTCGCGACCTGCCCCTACGAGTTCTATGCGAAATGGATCGCCGATCCCGAAGGCACGCGCGAGATGGTCGAATCCTTCACCCGCTCGACCGTCGGCACCGAGGAATGTCCGATCGAGGGCATCCCAGCCAAGAAGGTCGCGCATCGTTGAACTGGAGTATGATGCGGCGCCGGCCGAACAGTCGGCCGGCGCACGCGAGACCATGAAAGAAAGCCATGAAATAAGAGAGGATGCGCCGTCATGACTCTCGATTACGAGATCTACGACCTCGGCGACGTCAGGCTGCAGCGCGGCGCGACGTTGCGCGGCTGCAGGCTGGCGTACAAGACCTTCGGCACGCTGAACGCCGCGAAGGATAACGTCATCGTCTATCCGACCTGGTATTCGGGCCAGCACTACGACAATGAGTGGCTGGTCGGGGAGGGGCGCGCGCTCGACCCGAGCAAATACTTCATCATCATTCCGAACATGCTTGGCAATGGGCTGTCGTCATCGCCGAGCAACACGCCCGAGCCCTATAACGGCCCACGTTTTCCGCAGGTGACGGCCTACGACAATGTGCGCGTGCAGCACCGGCTGGTGACCGAGAAGTTCGGCATCAAGCACATTCGCCTTGTAACCGGCTGGTCGATGGGCGCGCTGCAGACCTTCCACTGGGGCGCGCTCTACCCCGACATGATGGACCTGATCGCGCCGTTCTGCGGCTCGGCGAAATGCTCGCGGCACAATTTCGTCTTCCTCGAAGGCGTGAAGGCGGCGCTGACCGCCGACGCAGTCTGGAAGGAAGGCTGGTACACCGAGAAGCCCGCCCGTGGCTTGCGTGCCGCGGCGCGCGTCTATGCCGGCTGGGGATTCTCCCAGGCATTCTATCGCGAGAAGCTCGATCTCGAGGCGCTTGGTTACTCCTCGCTGGAAGACTTCCTGGTCGCATTCTGGGAAGGTTTCTTCCTGCCCAAGGATCCCAACAATCTCCTGACCATGCTGTGGACCTGGCAGAACGGCGATATCAGCGACAACGAAATCTACAAGGGCGATTTCAAGGCGGCGCTGGGCGCGATCAAGGCCAAGGCCTATGTCATGCCTGGTCAGACCGACCTCTATTTTCCGCCGGAAGACAGCCAGTCCGAAGTGGAGCACATGCCAAACGCCGAGTTCGTTCCGGTTCCCTCGATCTGGGGCCACTTCGCGGGCGGTCCCGGCACCAATCCTGCGGATGTCGATTTCATCGACGCCAAGCTGAAGGAGCTGCTGGCGAAGTGACAGCCTGCAGCATGATGTGGGAAGGAGACTGCGATGCTGCGCATCGAACGCGTGCTCGGTAGCCGGCTGGAGCCGGAATTGTCCGAGGAGCTGCACCGGCTCGAGCACCGCGGCGCAGTCGATATTGTCAACGTGCCCGTTGCCGATCTGGCGCGGCGGCGGCTTCTGATCACCACCCGCGGCGGCGTCGAGCTTGCGATCGCGCTGCCGCGCCACCAGAAACTGTTCGATGGCGCGGTGCTCGTGCTGGAGAACGACCGCGCGATCGTCGTGCGGGCGGCGACCGAACGCTGGCTGAAGCTCGAGCCGCGCTCGATCGCCGATGCGATCGAGCTCGGTTATCACGTCGGCAATCTGCATTGGCGTGTGCGCTTCGGCGGCGAGGTGCTGTTCGTGGCGCTCGAAGGCCGACCGGAGGATTACATCGCGCGATTGGAGGACATGGTCGCCTCGCGCCGTGTGGGCATCAGCGTGCTCGACGAGGAGGAAGACGTGCCGGATCATGCGGCATCGGAGGACGGCCACGATGGGCATCACGTCAACCAGCACGATCGAAGTCATTAAACGATGCTGTCGACCTTGCGCGCGCTATGGCAGGCGGATGGGGCGTTTCCCAGCGGCTCCTTCGCGTTCTCCTATGGGATCGAGGGCATCGTCGCCCTGCGCCACGGGCTGGACGCGCGCGAATTGAAACGGCTGGTAGCGGCGGCGCTGAAGCATCGCTGGGCCAGCTATGACCGGGTCGCGCTGTTGCGCGGCTTCCGCTGCAATGGCGATCTCGCCGTCATCGCCGCTGTCGATCGCGAGGTGGAGGCCTCGACGCTGGTCGAGAGCTTGCGTGTAGGCTCGCGCCGCAACGGAGCGTCGTTTTTGGCGTCGCATGCCCGGATCGGCAACGATCTTGCGGCCATCCTGCGCGATGTAGTGCGCTCCGGCGAATGCCTCGGCCATATCGCGGTCATGCAGGGCGCGGTGTGGTCCTCGGTCGGGCTCGACGAAAACCTGGCGCAATTGACCTCCGGCTACACCGTCGCCTCGGGCCTGATCACCGCCGCCATCCGGCTTGGCGCGGTCGGTGCGCTGCAGGGGCAGGAGGTGCTGGCTGATTGCCTGCCGCTGATCGAGCAGCTCACGATGAACGAAACGCCGCTCGAGCTCGAAAGCTTTGCGCCCTTCCTCGACGTCGCCGCGGCGCGCCACGCGCAGGCCGACCTGCGGCTGTTCGCCAATTGAGAGTGAGATAGCATGCTGCTGACGCCCACGGAGCTGGAACGGTTGACGATCTTCAATGCCGCGGAACTGGCGCGCCGCCGCCGCGCGCGGGGACTGAAGCTGAACTATCCCGAAGCGGTCGCGATCATCACCGACGAGATCCTCGAAGGCGCGCGTGACGGCCGCTCGGTTGCCGACCTCATCGGTTATGGCTCTACGATCCTCTCCACCGACGACGTGCTGCCCGGCATTGCCGCGATGATGCATATCATCCAGGTCGAATGCGTCTTCGGCGATGGCACCAAGCTGGTCACGGTGCATGAGCCGATCCGCCCTCCGCCGGGTGCTGCCGCCGATGTCGAGCATCCAGGCGTGATCACCGTACGGGACGGCCAGCTCGAACTCAATGCCGGCCGGCGCAAGGTGAAGCTGGCCGCGGTCAACACCGGCGACCGTCCGATCCAGATCGGCTCGCATTTCCATTTCTTCGAGGTCAACAAGGCGCTCGAATTCGACCGCGCCGCCGCCTTCAACATGCGGCTCGACATTCCCGCCGGCACGGCCGTACGCTTCGAGCCCGGCGCGTCCAAGGAAGTATCGCTGGTCGAATTCGGCGGACGCCGCGAACTGACCGGGCTCAACAACCTCACCGACGGCCTCGGCACCGATCCGGCCGTGCGGGACGCCGCGCTGGCGCGAGCCAAAGCACGCGACTTCAGGGGGGCATAACCGTGGCAATGATCGACCGGCGCGATTACGCCGCACTTTATGGGCCGACCACCGGCGACTCCGTCCGCCTCGGTGACACCTCGCTGATGGCCGTGGTCGAGAAGGATTACGCCGTCTATGGCGATGAGTGCCTGCACGGCGGCGGCAAGACCTTGCGCGACGGCTTCGGCATGGCCGGCATCACCTCGGCCGAAGGTGCGCTCGACTTCCTGCTCTGCAATGTCGTGGTGATCGATCCCGTGATCGGCATCGTCAAGGGCGATCTCGGCATCAGGAACGGGCGCATCGTCGGCATCGGCAAGGCCGGCAATCCAGCGATCATGGACGGCGTCGATCCTCGGCTGATCGTTTCGACCGGCACCACCGTGCGCGATTGCGAGGGCCTGATCGCAACGCCCGGCGCGATCGATGTCCACGTCCATTTCGACAGCGCCGGCCTGGTCGAGCATGCGCTTGCCAGCGGCATCACCACCATGATCGGCGGCTCGCTCGGACCGATCACGGTCGGCATCGATTCCGGCGGCCCCTTCAATACCGGCAAGATGCTGCAGGCCGCAGAAGCCTGGCCGATGAATTTCGGCTTCCTCGGCCGCGGCAACTCGCATCGCGTGCCGCCGATGGTCGAGCAGTTCGAGACCGGCGTCATGGGATTGAAGCTGCACGAGGACTGGGGCTCGATGCCGGCCGCGATCGACACCTGCCTCCGCGTCGCGGACGAATACGATTTCCAGGTCCAGATCCACACCGATACGCTGAACGAATCCGGCTTCGTCGAGAACACGCTGGAAGCGATCGGCGGCCGCACCATTCACATGTATCACACCGAGGGCGCCGGCGGCGGCCACGCGCCCGATATTATCCGTGTCGCCGGCGAGATGCACTGCCTGCCGTCATCGACCAATCCGACCAATCCGTTCACGGTCAACACCTTCGACGAACATCTCGACATGACCATGGTATGCCACCACCTCAATCCGGCGATTCCGGAGGATGTGGCGTTCGCGGAAAGCCGGATCCGCGCGCAGACCATTGCGGCCGAGGACGTGCTGCACGACATCGGCGCGATCTCGATGCTCGGCTCCGACAGCCAGGGCATGGGCCGCATCCACGAAGTGATCTGCCGCACCTGGCAGCTCGCCTCGAAGATGAAGGACCAGCGCGGCGCACTGCCGGAAGACCGCGCGGGCTTCGGCGACAATGCGCGCATCCGCCGTTATGTGGCGAAGTACACCATCAATGCCGCGAGGACATTCGGCATCGCTGACCATGTCGGCTCGCTAGAAGACGGCAAACTTGCAGACATCGTGGTGTGGCGCCCGGCGTTCTTCGGCATCAAGCCGGAGCTGGTGATCAAGGGCGGCTTCATCGCCTGGGGCGCGATGGGCGACAGCGCGGCCTCGCTGATGACCTGCGAGCCGATCCTGATGCGCCCGCAATGGGGCGCGTTCGGCCGCGCGCCGGCGGCGCTGTCGGCCTGCTTCGTACATCCGCTGGCGCTGCAGCGCGATCTCGCCGGCTCGCTCGGCCTGTCGAAGAAATTGCTGCCGGTGAAGGGGACACGCAAGCTCTCCAAGCGCGACCTGCTCTGGAACGACTTTTGCCCAAAGATCACCGTCGATCCTGAAACCTTCGACGTCTTCGTCGACGGCGCGCTTGCGACCTGCGAGCCGGCGCGCGAATTGCCGCTGGCGCGGCGCTATATGCTGAGGTGATGCGATGCTCGACAAGCTGAGACCTGCTGAGCGCGCCGCAACCCACCCCGGTCCCGCCGCGGCGCGGGTCGGCATCGGCGGTCCAGTCGGTTGCGGCAAGACCGCGCTGATCGAGGCGCTGATCCCGGTACTGCAGCGCCGCGGTATCGATTTTGCCGTGGTGACGAACGATCTCGTGACCAAGGAGGATGCCGAGCGATTGCGCCGTTCCGGCCTGATCGATCCGGCGCGCGTCTCCGCGGTCGAGGCCGGTGCCTGTCCGCACACGGTGATCCGCGAGGACCCGACGCTCAACATCGCCACCGGCGACGATCTGGAAGCGCGGTTTCCCGGGCTTGAGCTGATCCTGTTCGAATCCGGCGGCGATAATCTCGCCTCGACCTTCTCGCTCGACCTGGTCGATTGGTGGATGTTCGTGATCGATGTCGCCGGCGGCGACGACATTCCGCGCAAGAAGGGGCCCGGCCTGCTCCGCTGCGACCTCCTCGTCGTCAACAAGGTCGATCTTGCGCCATATGTGGGTGTCGAGCTCGAACCGATGCTGGCAGAGGCGGTCCGGGTAAGGGGCGGACGGCCGGTGCTTGCGACCAACGCGCGCGCCGGTGCCGGTATAGAGGCGGTTGCCGATGCGATCTCTGCCGCTGTCCTCTTCCGCATTTGACTCCGGCCGCAGCGCCGAAGCGCATCTCGCCGCGGACCTTGCCGGCGGCCGCACCGTGCTGCGGCGCCAGCATGTCGGCTATCCCTTTCACGTCACCCGCGGCTTCTATCTGGACGCGGCGCGGCCCGAGCTGCTCACGCTTTATCTGCAGTCGGCCTCCGGCGGGCTCTATGCCGGCGACCGCCTCAAGCTCGATGTGGACGTTGCCGCCAATGCCGCGTTTCACCTGACGACGCAGGCGTCCACCGTCGTGCATGACGGACGCGAGGCCGGCACGCTGCAGCAGCAATCCATCACAGTCGGTCCGGGCGCGTTCTGCGCGATCGCGAGCGATCCCTGTGTGCTGTTTCCCGGCGCCGATCTGTGCCTCGACACCATCGCGACGGTGGCGGAGGATGCGGTGCTGTTCCTGGCCGACGGATTTGCCGTGCACGACCCGCGGCAGGCGGGACGGCCGTTCGCATCGTTCTCCAGCCGGCTGCGCATCCTGCGTCCCGACGGCCGCGTTCTGCTGCTCGATCGCGGATCTATCCGGGGCAATGAGGCGCGCGCCGGCTCGCTCGGCGACATGGCGGCCGCTGCGACCGTCGTGCTGATCGCTCCGCCGGACGAATTGCCCGATGTTGGAACCCTCGGCCAGATCGTTGATGGCTGCGGCTGCCTGTCGGGTGCTTCGCCTGCGCCGAACCAAGCTGGACTCGTGATGCGGATATTGGCGCCGGACGGCGGCACGCTCGCGCGCGGGCTCGAAGCGGCGTTCCATGTCGCCGGACGCGCGGCGCTCGGCTCCGATCTCGTGCGCCGGCGCAAGTAGGCTCAGCGCCGCGCCAGGCGGAAATAGAGTTCGGACAGTCGCCCCGGCAAATCCTCGATCCGGTGCACCATCATCGTGTTGCCGCGCCCGAAGATCCGCGACGCCGCCTGGATGCCGGCCTTGCCGAGCACCACGCCGTAGGCATCGACGCCGGCGTTCTTCAGGCCGAGCGCAGCGCGGCGCGCATCCTCGACCAGGTCGAGCGGATCGGACACGTCGATATCGGACGGCTCGCCGTCGGTCAGCACGATCACCAGCTTGCGGCCGGAATTGGTCTTGCCGATCACCTTTCCCGCATGGCGCAGCGCGGTGCCGAGCCGCGTCGACAGTCCCGATCTCAGCCCGGCGAGCCGGGCCACGCAGCTCCGGTCGTACGGCTCCTCGAAGGATTTTACCGTGGTCATCCTGACGTCGTCGCGTCCGTCCGAGGCGAACGCCTTGAGGCTGAAGGGATCGCCGAGCCTTCCCATCGCCTCCGCCAGCACCGCAACCGCCAGGCGCTCGACATCTAGAATGGTCGCGCCGGAGGCGAGCGGGTCGTGCGTCGACTCCGAGACATCGATCAATAGCAGCGCCGCGAGATCGCGATGAACTGATGTCGACGAGCGGAACACGCGCGGATCCGGCTCCTGCCCGATGCGCAGCGCGATGCCGGCGTCGAGCGCGGCGTCGATATCGATGTCGTGGCCCTCATGCTGCCGGTTGAGACGAATGGTGCGGCCGATCCGCACGCCGCGCACCAATCGTCCGATCCGGCTGCGCAGCGCCTCTGCATGGTCGAGCGCGGCTTCGATCAGGCGCGGATCGCCGGCATGCGCGGCCACCTCGCGCACCGTGGTCCACTCGGGGCGTTCGATGCCATGGGCGCGGTCCCATTCCGGATATTTTGCGATGATGGTGCCGCGCTCGTCCGGCGCTACCGGCCGGCCGCGTCCGAGCGTTTCACCTTGTTGGTCTGGTTCGTTGCCGTTGCCATCAGGCGCTTCCTGCCGCTCCATCCGCACTGCATCGACCGGCAGTTCCATCACCTCGCCTGAGGGAGGAGCGTTCTCGCCGAAGTCCCATAGTCCCAGGCCGTCGTCGCGATAGACAGGCTCGACGACGTAGGTCTTGACGTTGAACTGCACCCGCATCTGGCCGAGGTCGTTGCCCAGCAGCATGCCGATCTCGCGGCTGATGGCGGGGTCGTCGATGCGAGGCAAGGCCGCCTGAAACATTGCGCGGCCCTTGGCGACAAAGCTGTCGTCATCGACATAGGCGGGATCGAACAGCGCGCGCGCCAGCCGTGCCAGCAAGGTCGGTGCCGCCACCACACCCGACGGCGTCGCCACGTGATAGGGCGCCCACAGCCGCCGCAGGCCCGGCAATTGCCGCATCGCCAGCGTCTCGATACGGGCGTCCTCGATCAGATTGACGAGTGCGATCTGCAGCGGCTTCAGCGTGCCGACCGGAAACAGCCCGTCGCCCAGCACGAGATGCGCCTGCGCATGCGCCGCCGCGGCGCGGAACAGCGCTCGCGCCGCATCGCACTGCACGCCGCGAAAGGTTTCCGGCAAGCGAATCAAGGGGCCAGCAATCGAGGTCCGCCGCTGCGGCGCCTGGCTGATGTCGGCGGCAAGGCTGCGCAGCAAAGGGGGCTTGCCCCAGAGCGCAGTGATGAACGCCTTCAGCTCGATCTCGGTTTCCAGGAATGTCACGCTGCCGATATCGCGCGCGATCATACGGCGCGCGAGCTCGTCCTCGAGGTGGAAGAATGCCAGCCGTCGCGCCTTGTTGCCGGATGCCAATTTCAGTCCGGCCGCGACGAAATTCTCGAAGGCGTCGATCGTGCCGGGGGCGAGAATTGCGGCGATGTTGTCTGCGGTCGGCGCAACCGATTCCGGCGCCTGCTGCGCCAGCAGATCCATCACCCGCCACCATCGCGCCAAAGCCGGGCCGCTGCCGAAGAGGCGCGAGGCAATCGGCAGCGCCTTCAGGGCGGCGGTCGCAGCCTGCGCGCCGGCGTTTCGGCAGATGTCGGCCGCAATCTGGCCCGCTACCAAAAGCGGTGCGATTTCCCGATGGTCACCTGTGTTCTAATAGGCGATCAGGCAGGCGGGCCCGGCATTGACATGCGCGAGCGTCAGCACGGCGCCGGCCCAGGCTTCGAGCTCGTTCACACCGAAACGCTGCGAGAGATCGTCCCAGGCTATCAGGAACATCGGCCGCAGCGTCTCGCGTTGGAGCATCAAACGATGGATCCGGCGCGTCGCGCTGTCCTCCTCGTCGGGAGGCACCAGCTGCAGCGTGACCTGCTTGGCTGCGTTCACGGCAGGCAGGCCTGGATGGCGTCGCTGAGCGCCGCGCGGATGTCAGGGTTATCGGTGATCGGCAGCACGATGGAGGATTGCACGGCGACGTCGAGCGGCAAGCCTGCGCGCACCATCCGCCCGGCATGGATCAGCATGCGGGTGGAAGCGCCCTCGTCGAGGCCGTGGCCCTGCAGATTGCGCGAGCGCTGCGCGATCGCGACCAGGATGCCGGCAAGCTCGTCATCGGTGCCGCACTCGCGGACGATGATGGCGGCTTCCGTGGTCGGCGGCGGATAGGAGAAATCGATCGCGACGAAGCGCTGCTTGGTCGATTCCTTCAGATCCTTGACCGCGCTCTGGTAGCCCGGATTGTAGGAGATCGTGAGCTGGAAATCGCCGTGCGCCGGCACGATCTCGTTGTGCTTCTCCAGCGGCAGGATGCGGCGCGCGTCGGTAAGCGGATGGATCACTACGGTGGTGTCCTGCCGCGCCTCGACGATCTCGTCGAGGTAGCAGATCGCGCCGTGGCGCACCCCGAGCGTCAGCGGCCCGTCGTGCCACACGGTTCCCTGCGGCTCCAGCAGGTAACGCCCTGCGAGATCGGCGGCAGTCATGTCCTCATGCGCTGCCACCGTGATCAGCGGCTTGCCGAGCCGCCAGGCCATGTGCTCGACGAAGCGGGTCTTGCCGCAGCCGGTCGGTCCCTTCAGCATCACCGGCAGGCGCTCGGCATAGGCGGCCTGAAAGGTCTCGATCTCATGGCCGAGCGGCTGGTAGTAGGGCTCGTCGGCGATCCGGTAGGCGTCGAGATTCATGAAACATCCTCCGTGCATGACGAAGGATTGATGCCGCGAGGCCGAGCGCCACCGTCCCTCCGTGAATGGGATTGGCAGTCGTTGCCTTGGAACACGCTGCAGCATCGAAGCGTGCGAACAGGCGAATAGCGCCTTAATCAATTACAGCCCGAAAGGCCGGACAAAACAAGTGGATTCGAGCGGATCGGCCAGATCTCCATGGGCATGTACTGCACCTGAGCGGCAGGCGAACGACGGATCCATGTCAGCAATCCAACGTGGTCTCGCGCTCCCATTGCGTGAGGTGTCGTGAAAAGTCGTTCCACTCCTGGTGCTTCAGCTTCAGATAGGCCGGCACGTATTCGCCGAGGCTGTCGCTCAATAGTCTGGAGCCTTCCAGTGCTCGTAGGGCATCGAGCAGGTTGAGCGGGAGTTTCTTGACGTCCTGCACCAGATGGCCGTCAGTGTACATGTTGATGTCGAGGCGCCTGCGGGGGTCGCGGTTGCTCTGGATGCCATCGAGCCCGGCGGCCAGGATGGCGGCCTGCATGGCATAGGGATTGGCCGCGCCGTCAGCGAGGCGCAGTTCGAACCGTCCCGCTTCAGGTATTCGGATCATGTGCGTCCGGTTGTTGCCCGAGAAGGTGACCGTGTTCGGGCTCCAGGTTGCCCCGGACAGCGTGCGCGGCGCGTTGATCCGCTTGTAGGAGTTCACCGTCGGATTGAGAATGGCCGCCAGCGCGTCGGCAGAATGAATGATGCCGCCGATAAAGGCGTATCCGATCGATGAAATGCCGAGCTCGCCCTTTTCGTCTTCAAAGAGATTCCTGTTGCCCTTCCACAGCGAGACGTGGACGTGACAGCCGTTGCCCGTAAGGCCGGAGAACGGCTTCGGCATGAAAGTCGCGCGAAGCTGATGCTTCTCGGCAATCGACTTCACCATGTATTTGAAAAAGGCGTGGCGGTCGGCGGTAACCAACGCATCGCTATAGTCCCAGTTCATCTCGAACTGGCCGTTCGCGTCCTCGTGGTCGTTCTGGTAGGGATTCCAGCCCAGTTGGAGCATGCCGTCGCAGATTTCGCTGATCACCTCGTAGCGCCGCATCAGCGCCGACTGATCGTAGCAGGGCTTGGCCTGACGATCGGAGATGTCGCCGATGTTCTCCCCGTCCGGCGAGATCAGGAAGAATTCGCATTCGACGCCGCTCTTGAGCTGAAAGCCGCGGTCGGCCGCCGTTGCGATCAGTCTCTTCAGCATATTGCGTGGCGCCTGCTCGACCAGCTTGCCGCCCATCCATGGATCGGCGGCTAGCCAGCCGACCTCCGGCTTCCAGGGAAGTTGAATCAGGCTGTCCGGATCGGGAATGGCAAGGATATCCGGATCGGCCGGCGTCATGTCGAGCCAGGTGGCGAAGCCGGCGAAACCGGCGCCGTTCCTCGCCATGCCTCCGATCGCTTCGGCCGGAACAAGCTTGGCACGCTGGGTGCCCAGCAGATCGGTGTAGGAAATCAGGAAGTACTTGATCTTCCGTTCTTTGGCGGCTTCAGCAAGATCGATCGACATGGTGCCTCTTCATCAGCGGTAAGTGTCAGTATCGGTCCCGGCCAGGAGTCCAATTGGTGCCGACGAGCGGAACGCGCGCGATCGCAGCCGCTTCGACGGTGAGTGCGACAAGGTCTTCAGGTTCGAGATTGTGGACGTGGTTCTTGCCGCAGGCGCGTGCGATTGTCTGCGTTTCCAGCGTAAGAACGGACAGGAAGTTGGCAAGCCGCCGCCCCGCGACGACCGGATCGAGGCGCTTTGCAAGCTCCGGATCCTGCGTGGTGATGCCCGCCGGATCCAATCCCTCATGCCAGTCGTCATAGGCGCCGGCCGTCGTGCCGAGCTTGTTGTATTCGCTTTCGAGCGCCGGGTTATTGTCGCCCAGCGCGATCAGCGCCGCCGTGCCGATCGCGACCGCGTCGGCTCCGAGGGCGAGCGCCTTGGCGACGTCGGCGCCGTTGCGAATGCCGCCGGAGATGATCAACTGCACCTTGCGGTGCATGCCCAGTTCCTGGAGCGCCTCCACCGCGGGGCGCACCGCCGCCAGCGTCGGAATACCGACGTTCTCGATGAAGACCTCCTGCGTGGCGGCCGTTCCGCCCTGCATGCCGTCGATCACGACGACATCCGCACCGGCCTTCACGGCCAGGGCCGTGTCGTAATACGGGCGGCTCGCCCCAACCTTCACGTAGATCGGCTTCTCCCAATCGGTGATTTCGCGCAGTTCCTCGATCTTGATCTCGAGGTCATCGGGGCCGGTCCAGTCGGGGTGACGGGAGGCGGAACGCTGATCGATGCCTTCCGGCAGCGTGCGCATCTCGGCCACGCGCCTGGAGATCTTCTGTCCCAGCAGCATGCCGCCGCCGCCAGGCTTGGCGCCCTGGCCGACCACGATCTCGATGGCATCGGCGCGGCGCAGATCGTCGGGGTTCATTCCGTAGCGTGAAGGGAGATATTGGTAGACGAGGAGCGACGAATGAGCGCGCTCCTCGTTGGTCATGCCGCCGTCGCCGGTCGTCGTGCTGGTTCCGACCGCGCTGGCACCGCGGCCGAGCGCTTCCTTTGCCGTGCTCGACAATGCGCCGAAGCTCATGCCGGCAATGGTGACGGGCGTCTTGAGGTGGATCGGCTTTTTCGCAAAGCGAGAGCCGAGCACGACGTCGGTGCCACACTTTTCGCGATAACCCTCCAACGGATAGCGCGATATGGAGGCGCCGAGAAACAGCAGGTCGTCGAAATGCGGTACCCGTCGCTTGGCGCCGCCGCCGCGGATGTCATAGATGCCGGTGGCCGCGGCGCGCTGAATCTCAGAAATCGTGTAGCGGTCGAAGGTTGCTGAGAAGCGCGGTTCCGTTCTTATCGGTTTTGGGGCTGCCATCGTCTGCCGTCAGTAGGATGCAATGTTGTCGATGTGGAAGTTGTAGAGACGGCGTGCCGACCCATACATGCGAAACTCGTCGAGGTTGGCGTCTTCGACGCCGGCCCGGTGGAGCAGTGCGGCGAGGCGGGCCTTGTCCTCCTTCGCCATCGGCTTTTCGATACAGTCGGCGCCGAGACTCTTCACCTTTCCCCGCACGAAGATGGTCGCTTCGTAGATGGAATCGCCGAGGGCCTCTCCGGCATCGCCGAAGACGACGAGGTTGCCGGCCTGGGCCATGAAAGCGCTCATGGCGCCGATCGAACCCTTGACGATGATGTCGATGCCCTTCATCGAGATTCCGCAGCGTGCGGCTGCGTCACCATCGACGATCAGCAGTCCGCCGTGACCGGTGGCGCCGGCGGATTGGCTCGCATCGCCCATCACATGAACGACGCCCGACATCATGTTCTCTGCGACGCCCGTTCCGGCATTGCCGTGAATGCGGATCGACGCCTGCTTGTTCATACCGCCGCAGTAATAGCCGACATGTCCGTTGATATCGATTTCGATGGGTGCATCGACGCCCGTTCCGATCGCATGCTTGCCGTTGGAGTTGCTGACTTCCCACAGGGTCTCGTTGGTATCAGGTACGAGACGGTGCAGCGCCGCGTTGAGTTCTCGGACTGTTTGCCGCTCCAGATCGATCACGGGCATTATCGACGTTCCCAAGCGTAGACGGTCGCCGGTTCGGGCTCGAAGACGCGGGCGTTCTCGATGCCTGGCAACGCCGAGAGGGCGCGAAACTCGGAGCCAAATGCGACATAGTCATCGGACTCGGCAAGGATGGCCGGTTTGCAGGCGATCGGATCGCGGAGCACGGCGAAGCCGTCGCGGGTACCGACGACGAAGGTGAAGAAGCCGTCGAGTGCGACAAGGCTGGACGTCAACGCCTGCTTGAGGCTGTCGCCTTCGCGCATCCGCCACGTCAGATAGCCCGCGGCCACCTCGGAATCGTTCTCGGTCTCGAAGACGAAACCTTCGCGCTTGAGGCCGCGCCGGACCGCGTTGTGGTTGGAGAGCGAACCATTGTGGACGAGGCACTGGTCGGCGCCCGTCGAGAAGGGGTGAGCGCCATTAGTGGTGACCGCCGATTCAGTCGCCATGCGCGTATGGCCGATGCCGTGGGTGCCTTGCATCGCGGGCAGCGAGAACTGGTCGGCGACGCGCTCCGGCAGGCCGACCTCCTTGTAGATCTCCATCCGGGAGCCGGCGCTGACGAGATGTATCTCGGGATGATGCTCGCGCAGCCAGGCCAGGGCCTGCGCCTGTTGCTCACGGGGTATCGTCACCACGACATGATTGGAGCGCCGCACCAGATCGACCGGCGCTTTCAGCACCGCGCCGAGCGTCCTCGCCAGATCGCGGTCCACGGCCGCGTCGGCGGCGCGCAGCGTCAGCTTGATGAGATCGTCGGCCCCTGCGCCATAGATCGCTATGCCTGCGCTGTCCGGACCGCGGGCCGACATCGTCGCGAGCATGCGCGAAAGGTGTTCGCCCAGCTCCGGCTGAAGCTGTTCGTTCTTGAGAAACAATCCGACAATGCCGCACATGCGCTGCTCCCTGACTTGGAGAGCAAATGTAGCAGCTTCGGACGCTTCGTCAATCGTGAGGAATAAGTTTTTCCTGATAAGAAATTGGGCGCGATGAGGCAGAATTAGGCGGGGCGCCGCGGATACACGATGATCGAGAGGTAAGTCATCGGCCGCTTCACCAGCACTTCGGGCCCATGCAGCGCGCCGGAGTCGAACAGCATGGAATCGCCCGGGCGTAACCGGTAGCTCTTGTTGCCGTGACGGTAGATCACCTCGCCGGTGAGCATGTAGATGAACTCTGTGCCGGCGTGCTGGAATCCCGTATAGGCCTCGGCCTCTTCCTTCAGCGTGATGAGGTACGGCTCGACGACGACGTCCTCGCCGCTCACATGTCCGAGCAGTTGGTACACATGTCCCACCTTGGTGCCGCGTCGTTCGATGACCACGCCTTGCTTGGCGCGAACGAAGGAGCAGTCGCGCCGCTCCTCGGATGCCGCGAACAGCAAACTAAGCGGCACAGTAAGCGCGTTCGCAATCGACTGTAGCGTGGAAAGCGACGGCGAAATCTGGCCGTTCTCGATTTTCGAAAGCATGCCGGCCGAGATGTTCGCGGCGCTCGCCAGATCAAGCACCGAGAGATCCTGCTGACGTCGGGTATCCCTGATCTTCGCGCCGAGCGCGCGCTCCAGACTTCGGCTGCTTTCGACCGGCGCATTCGAGCCCGTGCGGTAGTCCGAATTCTCGATGACCGTTTCCTTCGGCGTTGCCGCGCTCTTTCTTTTCATCTGCATGTTATCCCGTTCTTATCAGCGCAAGTCGTAACACGATGGCAGGCGGAGGCGGTAAGAATTTTTCAGCCCGCAACCGCGACGTGTGACTTGGCGTCTGACTTGGCGCCGCGCCGCGGCTCGTCGGCTCGCAGAACTTCCGAACGATGTCGCGATCAATCGCGGCCGTGCAGTTGCGTCGCCCGACGCAGTAAAAACCGAGCTGTCCTCATTGTAACTGTCAGTGCACAAATTTTACTCTTGAGAAAGTTCGGGTCACTTGTATCGTTTAGAAAATAGATTTCGTGTAGAGAAAATCACTTGAGAGGCTGTTATGCGGGCAGATCGTCGTGCTTTCATGAAGGCAACGCTCGGAGCTGCGACGGTCCTTGCCGCTCCATACGGGTTCGTAAAGAGCACCAATCAGGCGTGGGGAGCTCAGTCCTGGATCAAGAAGGGTGAGCCCATCAAGGTCGGACTCCTGTTTTCGCTCACCGGCGGCCTCGCGGTGCCGGAGGAGGACTCGACGCTCGTGATGCAGTACGCGATCGACGAGATCAACAAGGCCGGCGGCATCGCCGGTCAACCGATCGAGCCGGTGATCGTCGACGCGAAGTCGGACTTCAACGTCTATTCGGAGAAGACCAAGGAACTCATCCTGCGCAATCGGGTCGTCGCGCTGTTCGGCTGCTACACCTCGGCGAGCCGCAAGGCGATCCTGCCGACCGTCATGGCGCAGAACCACCTGCTTTACTACCCGACCTGCTATGAGGGCGCGGAATGCACTCAGAACACGATCTGCACCGGTCCGCTGGCGAACCAGCACTCGAAGGACCTGATTCCGTTCATGGTCCAGCAGTTCGGCAAGAAGGTCTTCTTCGTCGGCTCCAACTATGTCTGGCCGAAGGAATCCAACAAGAACGCCAAGGTCTGGCTGCAGCAGGCTGGCGGCGAACTGCTTGGTGAGGAATACATCCCGCTCGGCAGTTCGGAATTCGGCCCCGTGCTCAACAAGATCCGGGAGGCGAAGCCGAACTTCATCTTCTCGACCGTGGTCGGTGCATCCGACATCGCTTTCCACAAGCAGTTCAAGCAGGAGGGCTTCAAGGTCGACTCGATGCCGATTGCTTCGCTCACTACGGGCGAGATCGAAACCCGCGCGATGGGCAACGAGTTCGGGGCCGGCCACTTTCTCTCGGCGCCGTATTTCCAGGGGCTCGACAATCCGACCAACCACAAGTTCGTGGAGGGATTCCTGAAGAGCAAGTACGGCAAGAACGGTGTCACCCACTACAATATGGAAGAGACCTATCTTTCCGCCTACGTCTTCAAGTACGGTCTCGAAAAGGCCATCGCCAAGGTTGGCCTGGAGGAGGTGACGCCGCGCGCGATCCGCGACAGTACCGGCGGCATCAAGGTCGAGGATGCGGTTTCCCCAGAAGGACTGATCTGGATCGACGATCAGAACTTCAACGCCTGGCTGAAGCCGAAAATCGGCCAGTGCCAGGCCGACGGCAGCTTCAAGATCGTGAAGGCTTCGGCAGAGCACGTCGCGCCGGACCCGTATTCGATCTATCCGGACCTCGGCAAGTGCACGGCGGACGGCCTCAAAGCTGCCGACGGCAAAGTGCGCAAGAGCGTGATCTGAACACAGCGAAAAACAGCAGCCGTGGCGTGCGCGTCGCGCGCCACGGTCGGCTTGGCACGGAGCGAGCTATGGCGGTCGGATCGTTCTTCACGTCCTTCGATCTCAGCGCGTTCATCAACGCGCTGATCCTCGGAATCAGCATTGCCAGCATCTGGCTGATTGCTGCGTTGGGGCTCACGATCATCTATGGCGCGGTCGGCGTGATCAACATGGCCCATGGCGAGTTCATCATGCTCGGCGCCTACAGTTCGTACATGTTGCAGAGCTTCCTCGGGCTGCCTTTTCTGTTGTGCGTTCCGGCTTCTTTCCTGATCGTTGTCGCGGTCGGCCTGATCCTGGAACGCGGATTGATCCGCTACCTCTACAAACGCCCGTTGGATACGCTGCTTGCCACGTTCGGCGTATCGCTTGTGCTCATGCAGGGGGTGCGACTGATCTTCGGCAGCGATCCCAAATATCTTGCGGTACCGCCGATCTTCTCGAGCAACATCCAGTTCGCCTTCGTCAATATTTCCGTTTTCCGCGTAGTGGTGCTCCTGGTCACCATCGCGGTCGTCGTGGCGCTCTGGGCCCTGTTCTACCGGACGCGTTTCGGTGTTCAGGTGCGCGCGGTGATGCAGGACAAGGAGATGGCGGCGTCCTTCGGCGTCAATGCCGATCGCGTCTACATGCTGACCTTCGCGCTTGGCGCGGGCCTTGCCGGTCTCGCGGGATCTCTTTTCGGTGTTCTCAATATCGTTCTGCCCACGATGGGGGCGGCCTATGTGGTGCAAGCCTTCCTGGTGGTCGTGGTCGGCGGCGGCACGCTGGCGGGCAGCGTGGCAGCGGGTGGCGCGACCGGCGAACTGCAATCGATCTTCGCCTATTTCACCAACGACACTTTCGCCCGCTTCGTGCTGTTCGTGATGATCGTGGTGTTCCTCCGGATACGGCCACAGGGCTTGTTCGCGCCATCCGCAAAGCGTCGGTGAAGGCTGCGGCACCGGGATCGGGAAGGGAATGGCGAAATGAATCTCTATCACAAGGTAAGCGCGCAATGGCTGGCCTATCTGGTCTTCTATGCCGTGCTTGCAATGGTGCCTTTGGTCGTGAGCGATAATTTCCTGCTTAATCAGCTCTCGACATATGGCGTGTTCGCAATGCTCGCGCTTTCCGTCAGCCTGTGCTGGGGCTTCGGTGGCATCCTCAATCTCGGACAGGGCATTCCCTTTGGTCTTGGCGCCTACGGCATGGCGATGACCATGCAGATGCAGTCGCAAGACGAATCGAACCCGATGCCGCCCTTCATGCTCAACAACAGCCTGGATCACCTCCCGCTGTTCTGGGTACCCTTTGGCAATACGACGGTCGGCATCGTGCTGGCGCTCGTTGTCCCGACGCTGTTCTGCGCGATCTTCGGCGGGCTGATGTTCCGCGCCCGCGTGTCCGGCCCGTTCTTTGCGATCATGACGCTCGCGATGCTGAGCGCGTGGTACACGCTGATCCTCGACATTCAACCTTACACCAACGGCGTCAACGGCATCACGCCGCCGGCTGCCCTGAAGCTCGGGGAACTGGTGGTCGATCCCTATAGCCCGGGCGCCTACTGGCTGGTGCTCGGTCTGTTGATCGCCGCAACTGTGGTGGCCAAGCTGATGACGCTCAGCCGGTTCGGCCTCGTCGTACAGTCGATCCGAAATGACGCCGAGCGGGTCCGCTTCCTCGGCTACAATGTTGCCGGCTACGAGACCGCCATCTACACCGTGTCCGGCCTCTTTGCCGCCGTGGCCGGCTGCTGCTGGGTCATCCTGACGCAATATGTCTCGCCGGCACAGTTCGATACCACCTTCAGCCTTTCGATAGTGATCTGGGCCGGCATCGGCGGGCGCATGTCGCTGATGGGCGCCATCCTCGGCGCCTTCCTGATTCAGGGCGCGCAGAGCTATCTGGGCGACGCGTTCCTCAATACCTGGCTCCTGATCCTCGGCGGATTCTTCATCCTGGTCGTGCGCTTCCTGCCGAAGGGACTGATCGGGCTGGTCGAAAGTGCGCTGGGCCGGATCTCGATCGGCTCGAAGAAGGGCGGCAACGGCGTTTCCGCCCCGCGCCTCTATCCGCAGCCAGGCGAGTAGGGGGCGGTCATGGGGTTCCTGGAAATCCGCAACCTCTGCAAGAGCTTCGACACCGTCTCGGTGATCAACGACTTCAGCTTCGAGCTCGTGGAACAAACGCTGTGCTGCCTCGTCGGGCCGAACGGCGCCGGCAAGACCACGACCATGGACCTGATCACCGGCCGGCAGAAGCCGACCTCGGGCCGGATTCTGTTCTGCGATGACGATATCACCGGTCTCGACGAGCACGAGATCGCCCGGCGCGGCATCGGCCGCAAATTCCAGGTGCCCGCGGTGTTCCGCGATCTGAAGGTACGGCAGAACCTCGAAGTCGCTTACAGCCGCAGCACCAACCCGCTGAAGAATTTCTTCCGCTTCAGGGAGCCGTTCTTCGCCGAGAAGCTCGAGGAGATCCTCGCGCTGACGGGGCTTGGCAACCGCCTGAACGTCGAAGCGGGCATCCTGTCGCACGGCGAGACCCAGTGGCTCGAGATCGGGATGGTGCTGATGCAGAATCCGCGCCTTCTTCTGTTGGACGAACCGGTCGCCGGCATGACCGAATCCGAGATCGAGAAGACCGCTGAGATATTCAACCGCCTCAAGCAGACCAACACGCTCGTCGTCGTCGAGCACGACATGGCCTTCGTCCGCCAGATCGCCGACATGGTCACGGTGATGCATATGGGCAGCTTGCTCGCCCATGGATCGATCGGCGACATCGAGGCCAATGAACGCGTGCGCGAGGTCTATCTCGGCGAGACGGAGGACGCGTGACCATGTTGCTGTCGATGGACCGCGTCACCTCCTATTACGGCAAGACGCCAATCCTGAAGGATTTCTCCTTCGGCGTGGAAGAGGGCAAGTGCCTCTGTGTGCTCGGCCGCAATGGCGTCGGCAAGACCACGTTGATGCGAACGATCATGGGCCTGACCGACAGGTCGGTTGGCGAGATCACCATCGAGGGGCAGGACATTGCGTCCTCGCCAACCCATCTCCGGGCCAGGCTCGGTATCGGTTACGTGCCGCAGGGGCGCGGAATTCTCTCGGAGTTCACCGTCCGAGAGAACATTCTCCTGGGCACCTTCGCACGCCACGATGGCCGTCCCGAGATTCCCGAGGTTTGCCTCCAGATGTTCCCCTATCTGAAGGCTAATCTCGACCGCCGGGCAGGCCTCCTGTCCGGCGGACAGAAACAGCAGCTTGCGATTGCACGCGGGTTGGCGGTCGATCCGAAGATCCTTCTGCTCGACGAGCCCACCGAGGGCATCCAGCCCAATATCGTGCATGAGATCGGCGAAACCTTGCTGACGCTCAACCGCAAGCTCGGCATCACGCTTCTCCTGACCGAGCAGCACATCCGCGTGGCTCGGCGGCTGGGGGATGCGTTCCTCATGGTCGACAATGGACGCGTGGTCGCCAGCGGCCCGATGGCCGAACTCACCGATGACGTGATCCACAAGTATCTCACCATCTAGTCAACACGGAGCAGATAGATGATTCCGATACCCCGGCCCTCTTCGTCCGATGCGCAGCGCATGATCAAGGAGCACAAGGAATGCATCGACTCCATGAAGGGGGTCGCCGGCAACAGCGTGCTCAAATGCGCGACGCCGGGCGACACCACCACGGTCACGGGAGGCATTCACGAGGACTTCCAGCTCAATCGCGTCCTGCTGCGCATGCGGGCGCAGCCGGCGAAAGGCAAGCTCGTCGTCGTCTGCACCAAGGTCGAAAAGGAGTGGCGCATCGCCTGCCTTTCCGGCATCCGCGGCGTGCCGCCGGAATTCATCAACGACAAGGTCTATGACAATGAGCAGGACCCGCAGCATGACATC
This sequence comes from Bradyrhizobium sp. Leo170, assembly GCF_004296405.1. Taxonomy (GTDB): domain Bacteria; phylum Pseudomonadota; class Alphaproteobacteria; order Rhizobiales; family Xanthobacteraceae; genus Bradyrhizobium. Next base: position 15,490 of record NZ_PSRR01000038.1, on the reverse strand, counting down.
TTTCTGATGCGGCTGGAGGAGTTCGCTGAGTACGACGGTTTCCCGGAACACTTCCGCGAGGGATGGAAACGCCGAGACGACATGTGGGCGACGACCTGAAGGTTCAATGAGAAAAGTCAACTGTTGAGGGCACAATCATGAGTTGGATGACGATCACCGGCTACGCTGACAAGTTCAGCGTCCATCCGGGAGACACCATCAAGTTTTTTGTCAATTGCGACGGACCGGCCGACTACCAGGCGGAGATCGTCAAGATGATCCATGCCGACACCAATCCGCGCGGGCCGGGATTCATCGAGGAGAAGATCCAGGCTTCCTGCAACGGCACGTACAAGGGCATGAAGCAGGAGATCTACAGCGGCTCCTACGGATTCGTGGTCGACAAGCCGCAATTCTGTCTGGAAAGCGTAACGCTGCAGTGCTGGATCTGGCCGACCGCGCCGAAGACGCATCCCAAATACTGGAAGCACGGCGCGCAGGGCTTGGTCACCAAGTGGCACGACGGCAACGGATACGGGCTCTTCATCAACGAAGCGGGCTGCGTCGAATTCCGCGTCAACGACCAGGTCATCACCACCGGCGCGCCGCTTCGCGATCATGCCTGGCACTTCGTGGCGGCGTCGTTCGATGCCAAGACCGGAGAAGCCATTCTCTATCACGAGCCGCAGATCGTCTACGCACTTGATCCGGAGATACCGCCGGTCACGAAGAAACTCTCGACCAAGCTCACCTATGCGCCGGGAACGCCGACCGTGATCGCCGGCTATTGCGGCTCGTTCAGCGACGCCCCGCAGGGCAAGGCTTCGGTGCCGGCGGGCATCCTCATCAAGGGACATTACAACGGCAAGATCGACAGTCCGCGGATCTGCAACAGGGCGCTGAGCCGGCTCGAGATCGAGACCATGAAGCTCGGTGCGCAACCGGGTCTCAGCGAGCGGCGCAATTCGGGCCCGACCGGCAAGCTCTCCGAGGCCATCGTCGCATCATGGGATTTCTCCGACGGGATCAACACGCTGGTCGGGAAAGACAAGGGGCCATATTTGTTCCATGCCACGATCGTCAATTGCCCAACCCGGGCGATGACCGGCTACAACTGGGAAGGCCAGGTGTTCGACTGGAAGGTCGCACCGGAACAATACGGCGCCATCCATTTCCATGACGACGATATCGATGACGCCCGCTGGAGCACGAGCTTCGAGTGGAACGTGCCGAAGGGCACGGGCAGCAAGTTCTACGCCGCGAAGCTGACGGCGAAGGACGGAAGCGAGGACTACATCCCGTTCTGGGTGGTGCCTCGCGTCGGCGAAGAGACCGCGAAGATCGCCTTCATGGTGCCGACCATCAGCTACATGGCCTATGCCAACGAGCATCTCGCCAACAATGCCGGCGGCGCCGAACTGCTGGTCTATCGGGTGCCGATCATGCAGCAGCAGAACATGTTCCTGTCGGAGCATCGCGAATACGGTGGATCGATCTACGACACCCATACCGATGGCAGCGGTCTTTGCCTGTCGTCGCGGCTGCGGCCGATCCTCAGCATCCGGCCGAAGTACGATCACTTCCTGGCGCAGGCACCCTGGCAATACCCGGCCGATCTGCACATGATCTACTGGCTGGAGAAGAAGGGCTACGAGTATGACGTGATCACCGACGAGGACGCCACTTATGACGGCCTTGCGCGGCTTGAGAACTACAATGTCATCATCACCGGCTCGCATCCCGAGCATAACAGCGGACCGCAGCTCGACGCGCTCCACAACTACATGCAGCGCGGCGGCCGCTTCATGTATATGGGCGCGGACGGCTGGTACTGGGTGCACTCCTATCATCCCGCATATGACGGACAGGGTCGCGGCATCGTCACGGAGATGAGGCGCTGCGAAAGCGGCATTCGCACCTGGCGTGCCGATCCCGGCGAATATTATCACCAGGGCACGGGCGAACTCGGCGGCATGTGGCGGTTCCGCGGACGCTATCTGCATACGGTAGCCGGCACGGGCATGTCGTCGGAAGGTTTCGACATCTCGACCTACTATTCGAGGACTCCGGAGAGCAACGACACGCGCGTAGCCTGGGCCTTCGAGGGCATCTCCTACGACGAGAAGCTCGGCAATTTCGGTCTCGTCGGCGGCGGCGCCGCGGGCACCGAGCTCGACATCGTGGATACCATGCTCGGCAGCCCGCCGCACACGCTGGTGGTGGCAACCTCCGCAGGCCGCCACACAGAAGGCTATCTGCTGGTCATGGAGGACTACGGCTTCAACCAGCAGGGCCTTGACGGAACTCAGCACCCGCGCGTGCGCTCCGACATCGCCTATCATGAGACGCCAAACGGTGGCGGATCGTTCGCGTTCTCGTCGATCGCCTTCTGCGGCGCGCTGCCCTGGAACAACGGCGACAACAACATCTCGACGCTGGTCGGCAACGTACTGAACCGCTTCATGCAGGACGGTCCATTGCCGATGCCAGATCCGGAGGCGATCATCCATCGTGGCCGCGCCGACTACGACCAGCCCATGAACAAGGCGCGCAAGTAGCGCAGGAGAGGACGACGAAGGCGGCGCGGGTTTTTGCCAGCGCCGCCTCCGTGACGGAGGCGCAACGATGCTGACTCATCCGGATACGGTCTATATCGACGCGGGTATCGATTTCCTCGATCCCCGGCTCTATTCATCGTGTCGCGCGCCGTTCGGGCTCGCGACGATGCTTCCCCGCCGCGCCTATACATCGGAGGTGTTCGAACGCCTCGAGAACGAAAAGGTCTGGACGCGGGACTGGGTCTGCATCGGCACGTCGCCCGAAATCCCCGATCCGCTCGATCTGCTTCCCTACACGATCGGCCAGCACGCGATCCACGTTCAGCGATTGCCCGATGGCGGTTTGCAGGGACGGTTTAACAAGGCGCAGCACGGCGGCTGCCGGACGATACCGGCACAGTGCCGCACCGGCAAGAAGACCAGATGTTCCTACACCTCCTGCGGATTCAGCCGCGACCGCGACGTCATCCTCGCCAACGCCCTCGCCGAGATGTCGCCGCAGATGGGTCAGTATCTCGGTGCCGTGCCGGAGCGCCTTCTGCCGGTGAAGGTCAGGACCTCTGGCCCGCTGATCTTCGCGAACATCGATCCGACGCTGGACGCCGAACAGCGGCCGCTGCTTCCGGAATGGACGGAGAATCTTGTGCGCCTGGAAGGTCACTGGCAGGAACACCGTTCGAACTGGAAGCTTGCGGGTGCGACGATCGTCGACATCGCGCGCTCCAGCCTCGCCGGTGGCGGCGCCACCAACCATGTCAGCGCCGAATCGACGTTTCCCAATCTCGTTCTTGTCCGGTCCCGCTACGCAACCCTTGTGGTGGTGTTGCAGCCGACCGCACTGGACCAGACGCTCTGGCGGCTCTCCTTCTTCAGCCCGCCTGAGCTCTCGCGTTCCGCACATGAGGCCGCATGCGGCGGCCTCATGCGCCTGCTCGACCAGGCCGCCGGGCAGGCGTCCTCGCTGCAGGAGAAGATTGAGCTCTCGCTCGCGTCGGATCCGTCCGAGTCAAGCCGCGCCGGCTGGCTGTTCAACCAGGCCTTGATTGAGCGGGTCACCCGACATCATGTCGCCTACTGGAGTGCCCCCTTGATGCGAGCTTGAAGGGAGGAGGTGCATGGTTTTCAGCGTACAGCAGGTCAAGTACGAATTCCTCGCCTACATCAAGGAATTCGATCAGTCGTTTTCGAGCTGGTGCGTCGGCATCTCCGACGCGCCGAAACAGACGCTGTTCGAGCAGCACGGCGTGCGTGCCGACGCGGATCCCTGGCTTTACAAGCAGCTCCTGACTCACCGGGCGGCGCGCACGGTCTATGATTATTTCGTGGGTCATCTGAAGACGGCGGGCGTCCAGCCGGCGGGCGACTCCAACGATTTCGACTGTGTGTATCTGTTCAAGATGGCACCCCACACGCGTCAATGAGGAGAAGCCCATGCTGACCACCGCCGATGGAGAAGCCGCCTTTATCGATCGCGACTACGCGAAAGCGCGCGAAATCTGGGAGCCGCTCGCCGAACGCGGCGATGCCGAGGCCGAGGCATGGCTCGGTTCGCTCTATGCCAACGGGTTCGGGATCGAGAAGGATCCGACGCGCGCCTTCGCGCTGTATCTGCGCGCGGCCGAGAAAGGCAATCCGCTCGCGGCGAACAATGTCGGAGCGATGTATGCCAAGGGCGAGGGCGTCGCGACCGATGCGGTGCGGGCGGCGTCATGGTTTCACCGGGCCGCCGAACAGGGCGATGCGCTGGGCCAGTTCAACTACGCCGTCGTGCTCACCAAGGGACAGGGCGTGGACGCTGATATGAAGCAGGCGGTGGAATGGTATCGCCGGGCCGCCGAGCGGGGACATTACCCGTCGCAGGGACGGCTCGGCTATTGCTACGCCAAGGGACTCGGCGTTGCCGCCGATCCGATCGAGGCGTTTGTCTGGCTCAGCGCGGCGGCGCAGCACGGCGTCGGGCTTGCGATGGCCGAGCTCGAAGAGTTGGTACGTGGCATGGGCGAGGAGCAGAAGCGCGAAGCGCGGCGTCGCCTTGCCGAGTGGCTCAGTGCGCGAAACGCAGCGCGGCTGTCGGCCTGAGTATTGAGGCGGCCGCGCGGCTTCGGCACGAGGTCGCCCCAAACGCGGTGAGCTGCCTACTTGCCGCGCCCGCCGGCGGCCAGCAGGGTATTCTGCAGCAGGCAGGCGATCGTCATCGGCCCGACGCCGCCCGGAACGGGCGTGATCGCACCGGCGATATGCCTGGCCTCTTCAAAGGCGACGTCGCCGACCAAGCGTCCCTTCGCTGCGCCTGCGGTGGGCAACCGGTTGATGCCGACATCGATCACGATCGCGCCGGGCTTGATCCAGTCGCCGCGGACCATTTCCGGCCGGCCGACGGCCGCGATCAATATGTCGGCCTGGCGGCAGACGGCCGGCAGGTCGCGACTGCGCGAATGGGTCATCGTCACCGTGCAGTCGGCCTGCAGCAACAGTTGCGCGATCGGCTTGCCGACGATGTTCGATCGTCCCACCACGACGGCGTGCAGGCCGCGCAGGTCGGTTGCTACGGTTTGCAGCAGCATCATGCAGCCGAGCGGCGTGCAGGGCACAAGGCTGGGCAGGCCCCGCATCAGGCGTCCGGCATTTTCCGGATGGAAGCCGTCGACGTCCTTGGCCGGATCGACGGCGCGGATGACGCACTCCGTGTCGATATGTTGCGGCAGCGGAAGCTGCACCAGGATTCCGTCGACCTCTTCGTCGGCGTTCAGCCGCGAAATGAGCGCCAGCAGCTCGTCCTGCGATGTCTCGGCCGGAAGGCGGTGTTCGAACGAGCGCATCCCAACGGCAACGGTTTGACGTGCCTTCGAGCCGATATAGACCTCGCTCGCGGGATCGTTGCCGACGAGGATCACGGCCAGTCCGGGAATGCAACGGCGCTGCTCCTTCCAGCGTGCGATCTCGGCTGCGATCTGAAGGCGCTGCCGCTCCGCCGCCGCATTGCCGTCAATGATGGTCGCTGTCATCGTTCAATCCCTGAAGACCACGGTCCGGACGCCGTTGAGAATGACGCGGCCGTCGATATGCCAGAACACCGCCCGGGACAGCACGCGCCGCTCTATGTCGCGTCCCCTGCGGACCAGGTCGTCCGGCTGATCCTGATGCGAGATGCGCTCGACGTCCTGCTCGATGATCGGCCCTTCGTCGAGATCGGCCGTCACGTAGTGCGCGGTCGCCCCGATCAGCTTGACGCCACGGCTGTGGGCCTGGTGGTAGGGCCTCGCACCCTTGAAGCCCGGCAGGAAGGAATGGTGGATGTTGATGCAGCGTCCGGCGAGCTTGGCCGACAACTCGTCCGACAGGATCTGCATGTAGCGCGCGAGGACGACGAGATCGACCTTTCGTTCCTCCACGATCTTCCAGATCGCAGCTTCCTGTTGCGGCTTGGTCCGCGGAGTGACTGGGAGATGGTCGAAGGGAATGCCGGTCAGGTCGTGATGGATGTAGGTCTCGCGCGGATGGTTCGAGACGATGCCTGCGATGTCGATCGCGAGCTCGCCGATCCGCCAGCGATAGAGCAGGTCGGCAAGGCAATGATCGAAGCGCGAAACCAGGATCAGGAGCCGCGGCCGTTCGGCCTGGGTACGCATCGTCCATTTCATCTGCAGGCTGTCCGCGAGTGACAGAAGCGCCTCATGAAAGGCGGCGATCTCGCCGCTGGCTACGAAGTTGAACCGGATGCGGGCGAAGAAGATGTTGGTCTCGACGTCGTCATATTGATGCGCCTCCTGGATGTTTCCACCGCATTCGAACAGGGCGCGGGCGACGGCGGCGACGATGCCGGGGCGGTTCGGGCATGAGAATGTCAGGATATGGCTGTTGGTCGGCATGGCGGATTGCTTCGGCGCTGAAGGTGTGAGGTCCTGATGAGAAGCTATTGCTGGACTGCCCCTTGCCATTGGCAGCCGAATTCGGCTGCGCTGCTCGCGAACCACTCCCAGAAGCTTTGGGAGAGGCTACGGAACAGGGCGATCTCGAAACAGGCGCTGCCGTCCGCGCCATCGTCGCACCGCCAGATGGTGGCGCCGATATGCGAGACGATCGTGGTCGCCGCGTCGCCTGGCTTGAACGCGCGCGGGTCCAGGTCGATGGGGAAGCCTTTGGCGAGCGTGTCCCGGATGGCGGGACCGCCGACGCGAAACACCACATAGCCGCCGCTTTGATCGGATACAGAGGCGAGCGGCGCGACGAGCGCCCGGAGCGAGCCGCTGAACACGTGGCCACCGCCTTCGCTCAATGCCAGCCAATGATGTGGACCGATGCCGGTGAAGGATACGGAGCCGGCGCGCACGATGGCGGGCCGACCAGGCAGCTCGAGCAAGAAATGCTGTCGGATGCGTTCTCGCAAGGATGCGTCCTGCCCGTGGCGCGCCTGCATGGTGGCGATCCCAAGACCGCAGCGCTCGGTGATCGTCACGCCGCCGCCGGGCTGCTGCGGCAGACCTGCAGCCAGCAAGGCCGGCAGCCCGGAGAGTGCCATGTCAGCCATGGAGACGCTTTCCTTCAAGATCAAAGAAGATGGGGGAGACCAGTTCGATCTCAGTGTCGCCGCCGCGTACCGGATCATAGGCGCGCAGGCGTTGTCCGATCCGCGCCGGCCCGCGCTTGATGAAGCCGAGACCGATCCAGTGTCCGAGCATCGGCGAGAAAGCGACCGACGTGACATAGCCTTGGTCGTTCTCCATGGTCGCCTGGGCTCCTGGCGCCAGAACATGCGCGCCGGCGCGAAGCCGCGTGGCCTTGTCGATGGGCTGGATCCCGACCAGCGCCGGCCGCTCCGGGTCGACGAGTCCGGGGCGCTCCGCCAGCAGGCGGCCGATAAAATCCTTCTTCTTCGACATCATGCGACCAAGGCCCAGATCGGCCGCAGTCGTCATGCCGTTGAGTTCGTTGCCGGCGACGTGTCCTTTCTCGATGCGCATCACGCCGAGCGCTTCGGTGCCGTAGGGGATGACGCCGAATTCGGAGCCGGCTTCCATGATCGCTCGAATCGAGGCGTCGCCGAAATTGGCGGGCACTGCGAGTTCATAGGCAAGCTCGCCCGAGAAGGAGACGCGGAAGATTCGCGTGAGCACGCCGCGCCAGATGAATTCGGCGCAGCCGAGATAGGGCAGGGCCGCGTCGGAGACGTCGAACGCGTCGCCCAGCAGGCGCTCCAGCAGCGCCCGCGAGCAAGGACCGGCAATCGAATATTGTGCCCATTGCTCTGTTACGGAGACGAGCTGCACGTCGAGCTCGGGCCAAAGCACCTGGCGGGCATGCTCCAGGTGCTGCATGATCTTGCCCGCATTGGCCGTGGTCGTCGACATCACGAAATGGTCGTCGGCAAACCGGGCGGAGGTCCCGTCGTCCATCGCGATGCCGTCTTCGCGTAGCATCAGGCCGTAGCGGACCTTGCCGACCGGCACGGTCGAGAACATGTTGGCGTAGATACGGTCGAGGAAACGGCCGGCATCGGCGCCCTGGATATCGATCTTGCCAAGGGTCGAGACATCGCACACCCCGACCCTTGAGCGGGTCTCCCTGACTTCTCGCGAGACGGTCGCCAGCCAGTCGGCTTCGCCCGGTTTCGCGAACCACTGCGCCCGCAGCCACTGGCCGGTTTCGACGAAGCTTGCACCCTGCTGTTCGGCCCAGCGATGTCCGGCGGTGAGGCGGGTCGGCCTGAAGTGCCTGCCTCGATGATGTCCGGCGAATGCGCCGATCGCCACCGGCGTGTAGGGTGGGCGGAACACGGTGGTCCCGACCTCCGATATCGGCCGCCCGGTCAATTGCGCCATCATCGCATGGCCGTTGACGTTCGAGGTCTTGCCCTGGTCGGTGGCCATGCCGAGCGTCGTATAGCGCTTCAGCAGCTCGACTGACTTGAATCCCTCACGCGCGGCGAGTGCGACATCCTCGCTGGTCACATCGTTCTGGAAATCGACGAAGGCCTTCGAGCGGGAGGCGGCGACATGCCAGAACGGCCTGACGCCGATATGGTCGTCATCGGCTTTGGGCAGGGGCTGAGGTCGTGCCACAAATCCTGCCGCCTCCGCCGCAGCAGTCCCTGCCGCCATGCCTGCACGCAACGCGTCCACCAGCGTGAATCTGCCGCCCGCCGCGCCTGCCACCGTCATGCCGGGAGGCGCCTTGCCCGGGACGAACGCCGCCAGCGCATCCGACCAGTCCGGCCGTCCGCCGAGATGGGTGGTCAGGCCCAGATTGGGATTCCAGCCGCCCGACACCGCGAGCAGGTCGACCGCAAGCTTGCGCGTCTGCCCGTCTGCGCTGCGAACGGAAATGGCTCTCAGTTCATGCGTTCCATGCGTATCGAGCACCTGCGCGCCACGAAAGATCGCAATTCCCCCAAGCTTGGCTTTGTTCTCCAGGTGCGGGTCGATCTCCGTCCGCGTGTCGAGGATCGCCTCGACCTGAACGCCGGCCTTTCCGAGGTCGAGCGCCGTCGTCCAGGCGTCGTCGGAGTTCGCGAAGACGGCCGCCCGTCTTCCCGGGGCTACCGCGAACCGGTTCAGGTAGGTCCGCACGGCCGAAGCCATCATCACGCCGGGCCGGTCGTTGCCGCCGAAAACGATGTGCCGTTCGATCGCGCCCGATGCCAGCACGCTTTGTCTGGCGACGATCTTCCACAGCCGCTGGCGCGGCTGGTGCGGCGGCGGTGACGGAAGATGATCCGCCACGCGCTCTACCGCGCCGAAGGTACGGCCGTCATAGGCACCGAACACGGTGGTCCGGCGCAGCACCCGCACATTCGTCATCGCGTCGAGTTCGGCCGTTGTGTGCTGCGCCCAGGTCGAGCCCGGGTGGTCGTCGATCTCCCGCGCATCGCCGTTAAGCCGGCCGCCCGGGACGTAGTCCTCGTCGCACAAGATCACGCGGGCGCCGGCGCGCCCGGCCCCGAGTGCGGCAGCAAGGCCGGCCGGTCCGGCGCCGATGACGAGAAGATCGCAGAAGCCACGCATCTTCTCGTAGCTGTCGGGATCGGCCTCGCCACTGGCGCGCCCGAGGCCGGCGGCGCGGCGGATCGCAGGCTCATAGACCTTTTCCCAGAACCAGGCCGGCCACATGAAGGTCTTGTAGTAGAAGCCCGCGGCGAACAGCGGCGAGAACAGCGAATTGATCGCGCTAACATCGAATTTCAGGGACGGCCAGCGATTCTGGCTTTGCGCTTCCAGCCTGTCGAACAGTTCGACCGTCGTCGCACGCGTATTGGGCTCGCGGCGCGATCCCTTCCGCAGTTCGACGAGCGCATTGGGCTCTTCCGGGCCTGCGGTGAGGATGCCGCGCGGCCGATGATATTTGAACGATCGGCCGAGCAGCTTGACGCCGTTGCCGAGCAGTGCCGAAGCGAGCGTATCGCCGGCATAGCCGCCATATGTCCTGCCGTCGAACGAGAAAAGCAGCCGCCGATTGCGGTCGACCAGTCCGCCTGAGCTCAACCTGTGCCGCGCCGCTCGGGATGCCGGATCGCCCATGCTCATTTCCCCGCGAAGCTCGCGCCGAGTACATCATGCGTGCGCGTGTCACGGCTGACGCGCAGCCATCCGCGGCATCCATTGGCGTGATACCAGAGCTCCTCGTGCGGGCCGGCCGGGTTGTCGCGCAGATACATCGCCTCGTAGAATCTGCGCGGAGCATCGGCGGCGGTCGGATCGGGGCGCGGAACGGGATCGCCGTAATAGACGAACTCGCTCAGGTCACGCTCACCGCAATAGGGGCAGGGGATCCGCATGTCTCTTGACCGACAGCCTCCAAGTCTCAGTGCAAATTGGGTTGAGCGCCCTGACCTTTTTCGTCGATCAGGTACCCGGTTTCGAAACGATCGAGGCGATAGGCGTCGGCAACCGGATCATGCTGGTCGCGCGCCAGAAGATGCGCGAAGCACCAGCCGGATGCCGGCGTCGCCTTGAAACCGCCGTAACACCAGCCGGCATTGAGATAGAGGCCGTCGATCGGCGTCCGGTCGATGATCGGCGAACCGTCCATCGACATGTCGACCAGACCCGCCCAGGAGCGTAGCAGCCGCAGCCGCCCGATCGCGGGCATCAAGGCCATGCCGCCTTCGCACACGTCTTCGACAACAGGAAGGTTGCCGCGTTGGGCATAGGAGTTGTAGCCGTCGATGTCGCCGCCGAAGACGAGGCCGCCCTTGTCCGACTGACTGACATAGAAGTGCCCCGCGCCAAAAGTGACGACGCACGGGATCAGGGGCTTGATGGCTTCCGAGACGAAGGCTTGCAGCAGGTGGCTTTCGATCGGCAACCGCAAGCCTAGCAGCCCGGCAACCCGGGAACTGCTGCCGGCGACGGCAAGTCCGACCTTGCCGCAACGGATGGTTCCCCTGGTCGTGTTGACCCCGATGACCCGATCGCCGTCGCGCAGGAAGCCCGTGACCTCGCAGTTCTGGATGATGTCGACGCCGCGATCGCTCGCGCCGCGGGCATATCCCCAGACGACCGCGTCGTGACGGGCGGTGCCGCCGCGCCGCTGCAGCAGTCCGCCCTTGATGGGGAAGCGCGCGTTGTCGAAATCGAGGAATGGCAGCATGCGGCGTACAGCGTCCGCATCGAGCATCTCGGCGTCCGCGCCAGCCAGGCGCATGGCGTTGCCGCGCCGACCAAACGCATCGCGTTGCGCATCCGAATGATAGACATTCAGTACGCCGCGCTGGCTCACCATGGCGTTATAGTTCAGGTCCTGCTCCAGGCCCTCCCACAGCTTCATCGACCATTCGTAGAAGGGCTCGTTGCCGGGCAGAAGGTAGTTGGAGCGGATGATCGTCGTGTTACGTCCGGCGTTGCCGGATCCGATCCAGCCCTTCTCGATGACTGCGACGTTGCGCACACCGTGCTGCTTCGCAAGATAATAGGCCGTTGCGAGCCCGTGCCCGCCGCCACCGACAATGACGATGTCGTAGCTCGAGCGAGGTTCGGCATCGCGCCATACGGGCCGCCAGTCGCGATTGCCGCGAAGGGCCTGGCGGGCGAGGGCGAAAAGCGAATAGCGCATGAGTGGGTCGCTGTGGAGAGCTTGTGGACAGCAAAATGCGCTGATATCCAGGTCACCGCATGGCCAAAAACGACCAGAAATTGTCTGTTCGCGACAAACCGCGGAGCAGCCGGATTGGCTTCCTGCTGATCCCAGGATTTGCGCTGATGTCCTATGCGTCCGCCATCGAGCCGCTTCGTGCCGCCAACGTCCTGACCGGCAAGAACCTCTATCGATGGCGGCATATCGCGATCCAGGGTGACGAGATCGTCGCCTCGAACGGCGTGCGTATCCAGGCGGACGCCTCGATCGCCAATGTCGGACGGCTCGATACCATCGTCGTTTGCGCCGGCGGCAATCCGCAAGTCTTCCATCATCCGCCGACGCTTGCCTTTCTGCGCAAGGTCGCACGCCACGGCGTGAGACTGGGCGGGGTGTCGGCGGGGCCGTATCTTCTCGCCAAAGCGGGGCTGCTCGACGGCTACAGATGTACGGTGCACTGGGAGCACATCCCGGCCTTCACCGAGACCTTTCCGTTCCTTCACCTCGGCCATTCATTGTTCGAGATCGATCGCGACCGCTTCACCTGCGCCGGCGGAATTGCGGCACTCGACATGATGCATGCGCTGATCCGCATCGATCACGGGTCATCGGTCGCCGCAGCCGTCAGCGACTGGTTCCTGCAGACGGAGGTTCGCCGCGGCGAGGTTGCACAGCGCCTTTCGCCGACGGAGCGCTTCGGCGTGCATCACCCGAAGCTCGTCGCGACATTGTCGCGCATGGAGCAGAATATCGAGGTGCCGCTTGCACCGAAACGACTGGCCGGACTCGCGGGTATCTCGGTGCGCCAGCTTGAGCGTCTGTTCGCGCAACATCTCCACACCACGGTCAAAAAACGCTACCTGCAGATACGGATCGAGCGCGCGAGGCTGTTGCTCAGGCAGACCACCATGCCGGTCAGCGAGATCGCGCTTGCCACCGGCTTTTCGACCCCGATGCATTTTTCACGAACCTACCGGGGGCAGTTCGGGCTGACCCCGCGCCAGGAACGAACGGTCGACTAACTAAACGTCAGCTCGTTGTTCTCGTTAACGAGGCGGATCTGCAGGCTGCCGAGTCGGGTTTCCTGCGGGCCTGCCTGTCATCGTGAATCGCCTGTCGATCCGCGGGTGCCGCGCGTCGGTCTTTCGACTGCGGGTGGTTGCTTGCGCCGGCGAAAGGGATTGTAATCGAGCCAATCCGACGCAAAACGAAATCGGGAGCAGGAAACGATGGGAGAGGCCAAAACCCATTACGAGGTGATCGTCGTCGGCGCCGGCGTGGCGGGCATTTACCAGATCAAGCGGCTCGTCGAGCTCGGCATCGACGCCATCGTACTCGATTCGGCTGCCGGCCTCGGCGGCACCTGGTACTGGAACCGCTATCCCGGTTGCCGCTTTGATTCCGAGAGCTACACTTACGGCTTCTCGTTCTCGCGCGAACTCCTCGACGAGTGGCATTGGAAGGAGCGCTTTTCCGGCCAGCCGGAGAATTTGCGCTACCTCAACTACGTCGCCGACAAATTCGATTTGCGCAAGCATATGCAGTTCAATTGCAAGGTCGAGGCGCTGCACTTCGACGCGACGCGCGATCTGTGGCAGGTGAAGATCGGCGACGGCCGTGAGATGACGTGCCGTTTCGTGGTTCTGGCGATCGGCCTGCTTTCAGCGCCGACCATGCCGCGGCTGGAAGGCATCGGGGACTTCCAGGGCCGCTCGTTCCACACCTACTACTGGCCGCATGAGCCGGTCGATCTCGCCGGCAAGAAAGTGGCCGTGATCGGCACCGGCGCCACCGGCATTCAGTTGATCGGCGAGATCGCCGACAAGGTCGGCCGACTCACCGTATTCCAGCGCCGGCCAAACTGGACCGCGCCGCTCAACAACAGCGCGATCTCCGAGGAGGAAATGGCCGACATTCGCTCCCGTTATGACGAGATCTTTGCCGCTTGCGCCCGCACGCCGGGCGGCTTCCTGCACGGGCCCGATCGCCGCGGCTTCTACGAGGTGACGCGCGGGGAGCGGGTGGACCTGTGGGACAAGCTCTATGATGAGCCCGGCTTCGGTATCTGGCTCGCCAATTTCCGCGAAATATTCATGGACGAAGCCGCCAATGCTGAGCTGTCGCAATATATCGCCGATCGCATCCGTCGCCGCGTCAAGGATCCCAAAGTGGCCGAAAAACTAATCCCCAGGGATCACGGCTTTGGGGTGCAGCGCCTGCCGCTGGAGACGAGGTATCTTGAGGCCTATAACCGCGACAATGTGCATCTCGTCGATATCAGCCAGACGCCGCTCGTTCGCGTCACCGAGAAGGGCCTGCGTACCACCGAGCGCGACTATGACGTCGACATCATCGTCTACGCCACCGGATTCGACGCCATCACCGGCGCCTATGACCTGATCGATATCCGCGGCCTGGGCGGCGAGACGCTGGCCGGAAAATGGAAGCATGCACCATCCACCTTCCTCGGCATGCTTGTCCACGGCTTTCCCAATCTCTTGATGCCGACCGGACCGCAAAGTGCGTCCGCTTCGACCAATTTCCCGCGCGGCATCGAGAACGGCGTCAACTGGTGCATGGACCTGCTGCAATACATCTGGGACCGCGGCTACACCCGCGCCGAAGCCACGCGCGAGGCGCAGGAGCGCTGGACCGCGCATGTGGTCAAGATGTACGAGATCATGCTGATGCGCAAAGCCAAGTCATGGTTCACCGGCTACAATTCGAACGTCACCGGTCACGAAGAAGGCACCGTCCGATACTTCGTCTACAACGGCGGCACACCGAAATTCGTCGGCATCATCAACGACGTTGCGGCGAAGGGTTATCAGGAGATCGAGTTCAGCTCGCTCTCGCGTGCCAACGTACAAGCGGCGGTCGCCGGCACGCCAGCTTAGACCTCCGCCTCGTCCGAAGCGTGGCACAGGTGGAAAAACAAGCTGCAAGGAGAAGAGAATGGCCGGAGTGAAACAGGATAGGGATGGCGCGGTCGGAATCCTCATATTGAACGAACCCGAGAGCCTGAACGCGATGACGCCCGATCTTGTGTGTACCGAAAACCTCACCCGAGTTGATGACGCGATGGAATCGCTTAAGCTGGCAGAATGATCGGGCTGTTGTGTTTTGCTCTGGCCGTCCTTGGGTCACCGTTCAAGTCAAAGTTGCGGCTCGAAGCGGAGAACGCGGTGCTTCGACATCAGTTGATTGTCTTAAGGCGCAGGCTGCACGGTCGCGTCCGGCTCACGAACCAGGATCGCTGGTTCTTGATCCTGCTGTATCAATGGTTCCCATCAATCCTGGAGATTCTCACCATCATCCGGCCCGAGACGCTTGTGCGTTGGCATAGGGTCGGCTTTGGCTGCTACTGGCGTTGGAACTCGCGCGCATCGGCGAGGTGATTTCCTATGTCCACAGCGTTTTTGGCGCCAATGTGCGGGCGCTGCCCGGCGGCATCGTGGTTCTGACGTAGCAAAACTTTCACAAAAAATATCGCGACGGGTGGTTGGCTGCGGTGCCTCGGCGTTCGTCTCACAATCAGACCCTGAATGCGCGGCCATCTGCGACGCAGACCCGGTGGCGCATTGCTGCCGATTTTGCTGCTGGAGACCGAGCTGATGCCGTCAACACAATCATATCTGCCATCAAAGCGACGAGATGGGCTCGGCAGCGGCGTTGGGTTGGGCACTTCAAACCGTCTCGCGATCGGACAAAACGGTATCGGTTTCTATCGTGCAGCTCTTCTTGTGGGGGTGAGTGCGGTAGCCTTGCTGTCCGCCGGTCTCGGTGCACAGGCAAGGCCGCTGGGGAGCTCGAGCGTTTCCGTGCCCGTGAATGCAACCGCGGAGCAGGCGGCGGCCGCCGCCCAGCAAGCTCAGATTGCTGCC